>DASYMM010000081.1:0-20663 GCA_036009085.1 Pyrinomonadaceae bacterium
GTCGCGCTTCAAGGCGGCGATGGAGGTCTGGCTTTGTGCAATCAGCTCGGCGACGATGGCGGGATCGGTCTCTATCGCGGCGGCCCCCCCACCGGGCGGTGTCCATGCGGGTCCTTCGTCCGGGAGCGACGGGATGAAGTCGCCGCGGTCGAGGACGGTCTCAAGCGCGTCTCGGATGAGCGGATCGGATTTCCCCAGGGCACCGAGGAGTCCTGCGCGACTCGCCGGTGAAGCCAGGACCTGCGTGACGTCGACGAACAGCCTCCCGCCGGCCTCGGCCATCGGTCGGGGAGTCGTCAGTTGCCATACGGAGAGCCCGAGAGGCTTCATCGGGTCGGTCATCATCTGCTGATGGCCGACGGAGACATAGACGTGGTTCTCTCGGTCTTCAACCGAGGGGATAGGGAACAGCGTGGTGATCGGACGGCTCTGGACGATCTGAAAGTCATCGTCGACCAGGCACCACTCGATGTCCTGGGGGCGGCCGAAGTGCGCTTCGATCCGCTGGCCGAGCTGCGCGAGCCGCACGACCTGCGCATCCGTCAACGCTGGCTGCTGCTGTCGTTCCGGCTCGATTGGCTGTTGCTGCGTCCCGCCTGAAGGCGAGGCGCAGATGGCGAGCCGCTTAGTGCCGATTGTCTTCGCGACGACCTCGCCATCCCGCACCTTGTAGACGTCCGCGTTCACCAGGCCGGAGACCAGGGCCTCGCCGAGGCCGAAGCTTGCCTCCACGGAGGCGACCTTCCTGTTGCCCGTGACGGGGTCGGCCGTGAAAAGGATGCCGGCCGCCTGCGGGAAGACCATCCGCTGCACGACCACGGCCATGTGGACCTTCCGGTGGTCGAAGCCGTTCCGCAGGCGGTAGGTCACGGCGCGCTCGGTGAAGAGCGAGGCCCAGCACCGGCTGACGTGCTGGAGGATCGCCGCCGGCCCCACGACGTTCAGGTAGGTGTCCTGCTGACCCGCGAAGGACGCCGTCGGCAAGTCCTCAGCCGTCGCGCTGGAGCGGACGGCGTAGGCGGCTTGCTCGCCGAGCCGTGCGAGCGGGCGGGTGATCGCCGCCGCCAGATCGTCTGGGATGGCGATCCCTTCGAGGGTCCGGCGGATCTCCGCGCTGAGCGCGCGGATCGCCTCCCGGTCGTCCGGCTTCAGGCGCGACAGCCGTTCGAGCCGGTCGTCAATCGACGGCGCTTCCGCCATGATCCGCTGGAAGGCGTCCGTCGTCACGCAAAAGCCCGCCGGCACGCGGAGGTCTTCGATCCGCGAAAGCTCCCCCAGGTGCGCGCCCTTGCCGCCAACGAGGGCGACCTGCATCTGGTCGATCTCCTGAAAACCCAACACGTAGCAGCCCATCCGCTCTCTCCCTTGTGCGTTCTCTAAAGAATGTCGCAGCGTCTCACCGGAACCCCATCCCCATCCTGCTCAAGTAATGGCTCCCGCGCGCGTCGCGGCGGATGTCCCATGACGGCTCCTCGGCCATCAAGACCACGGCGATCAGCCAGTTCGTCGTCGGCTCCCACCCGGGGAACTCGATGCCGGCGGCCTTGCGAATCAGGCTGCGGCCGCCATCTCCTGCTGAACGCATCACCCAGACTCCCGCGATCACCAGCACCGACTTGGGAGACACGCCCCACGCGCTCGTGTCGTCGTGCGCGAGCGATGAGGGCGTAAACGCCTATCGGGCGATAGCCCTTTGAGTCAGAGTTGTTCCAGCTATTAACTTGTTGCATTTCATCAATGCCCCCGCTTTCCGCGCCGTCGCCTTGATGAGGCGTTCGCGGTTCAAGGCATCCGTCATGGTAGCTATTTTTCTCCTTCGAGGCTTCGAGTCGCGTTGAATATCATATCTTGGGCGAACACGGTTTCAATCTGCGGCATGCTTCCTCTGACGATGCGCGTGTTGTAGCGTTCGAGATAGGCGCGGCGCGCCAGTGTCAGCGGGTATGCTTCCGGCGCGGCGTAAGGGTAGCGCGTCATGCCGTGGAACGGGAGCGGTTCGAGCCCGTCGGGCGTGGCCGAGTTGATGTCCATCTCTTTGCTGAAACCATCCGCGTAGAGCAGGAACGTGCGCGTCCACCCGGCGGGCAGCGGCGGCAATTTATTCGCGTCAAAAGAAAGTATGATCTCGTCGCCGGGGCGCGAGATGACAAACATGTCGTCTGACGTGCGTAATAGTTCGCGCACGTCGCCCTCGCGCGTGTAGCGTCCCGGCATCACTTTCCAAGGTGAGGTGTAAGAGATTCGTTCGTAGGCGTAGGTGAACGGCTCGCGCCCGTCGGGCGTCACTTCCGCCGAATACCCGCGCCAGCGCAAATCCGCGACCGCCGGATCGAGCCGCGTCATCCGCACGGGCGCGTCGGTGCTTGAAGTATCCACCAGCGCTTGATCCCAGTAGATGCGCATGTTCGTCAGGATGCGAACTTCACGATTCGTCGTCAGGAACTTGCCCATCAAGTCAACGGGCACGGTCTGCGGGCGACCGACGGGGATGCCGATGTTTTCGATGACGGTCTGCCACTCTCCGCGCGCGTTTCTAACTTGCAGCGCGGGCGGGCGCAAAGTCTTTCCCGCCTGCGCTGCGGCGACGTTGTCGCTTGAGAAGGCGTAGTCCGTCCAGCCCGTCAAAAGCAGCAGCACGCGCTGTTGCTGCGACGCCGACTCTTCGGCGAGTTTCAACGTCAGGGAATGTTCGGCGGCATAACCGCGAATCGTATCGAGCGGGAAGCCTTCGACGAATTGGCGATCTAAAGCGGCCACGCGCGCGAGCACGTCGCCGCGCTCGTCCCGGGCTGCGAGGGGCGGACGCGATCCCTTCGTCGTGTAGAGTTTGAACGGCGGCAGAGGCGCATTGACCATGCCTTCGTTCGGGTAAACTTCCGTGCCTTCCGGGTGCGCGACCGCCACGAGTTGCAGACGATCAAAGAAGACTGCCTCTTCCAACTCGTTCGAGACGCGCAGTTCATAACGCCCTCCGCGCGGCTTCAACCCGTCGCCGCGAATGCGCACATACTCGACCGGGTCGGGCATGTTGTAGTGGCCGCCCGCGCCTTCCCAATAGCCGAGTTCGCCGCCGCCCATAAAATCCGTGATGAACTCGAAACGCTCGCCGTTCCATGCGTAGAGGAAAGGACACGACGAAGGCTTGCGGTCGAGTTCGGTGATCGAGAGACTGGCCGAAGCGTTCTTCCCCGCGCCGGCCGGTGGGGCGGCGATCTCCGTCTCTGCCTGAACGATTCCCGCAGGCCAGAGCACGCGCACCGCATCTGCCGTCTGGCGTTTGCCCAAACCCACTTGAATGTCTGCGGGCGCAGGCGCGGGCGACGCCGAATAAGTTTCGAGTTTCTGCACCAGACTTCCCGCGCGCACCTCCACCTTCGCGCCGATTGCGCTCCGGTTACTGACGCGCCCTGCGAGATTGACCCTCAACGAGCGGTTTACGCCGCCCCCGCCGAGTGCCACGCGCAATGTTCCCGTAGGCGCGACGGTAAACAGATCAACGTCGCCGTCCGCTTCGATGTCGCCGCTCGCAAAGGCGTGCCGCGCTAATTCGCCCGGTTCTGTTACCGCGTTGGCGTCTGTCGCGCGGGCGGATAAATCTTTGGCGACGGCGCGTTCCGAGACGTTAGCCCAGCCATCTCCGACGTTGCGCCAAACCTTCAACGAGCCATCCGCGAACGTCACACAGTCGAGCAAACCGTCGCCGTCGTAATCGAGAAATTGCGCGGCGGTCGTGCGCTCCGTCCCGTTCGGCGCATGGCTGGTCGTGAAGCGGCCACGCCCGTCGCTCGTGGCAAACAGACCTGCACCGTCGGCGCGACCGAAGAAGAAATCCGTGAAACTGTCTTTGTTGTAGTCGCCCGCCGCAACGCAAGTCCAACGCCCGCTCACGTCGAGGCCGACATCGCGTGCGACGTTTTTGAAAGAGCCGTCGCGCCCGTTGCTGTAGAGATCAGGCGCGGCGTTGTAGTTGACGACGAGCAGATCAACGTCGCGCTTGTTATTAAAGTCCGTGGGGACGACGGCGAGGGCGCGAGATGGCGTGCCTACCTTCGCGTCGGTCGTGACATCTGTGAATTTACCGTCGCCGTCGTTGCGCCAGAGCATGTTGGGCGCGGCGTTGAAGTCTTCGGGAAAGACGAGCGTTTCCTTGTTCGCAGGCAACTTCGACAGGTCGGCGAGTCCGGCGACGAAGATGTCCAGATCGCCGTCGTGGTCGGCATCGAGAAAGGCGACGGAGGCGGAGAGATACGGATAGGACGGGAGCCCGGCGGTGCGCGTCGCGTCGGAGAACTTTCCGCCGCCGTCGTTATGGAATAACGCGCCGCCCGTGTCGCGCATGAGGAACAGGTCGGGTCTGCCGTCGTTGTCGTAATCGCCTGCGACCGACGCCGTCCACGCGCCGCTCGTCTTCGCACCGAGCGCGCCGCTCTGCGCCGTCGCGTCGGTTAACTTGCCGCCGTCGTTGCGATAGAGACGCAGTTCGCTGCCGCTCGACTGAAGCAGGTCTAGATCGTGATCTGCGTCGTAATCGAAAAGCAAGACGCTCTGGCCGAGCGCGGCGGCGATGTCGCGCTTTGCGTTGTCGCCGAACTCGCTCGCCTTGAAACGACGCCCGATGATTGGACGGACGGGCGCGCCCGCTCCTCCTGTGTTCGCCGCCGGAGCGGGCGAGATGGTGGCGGCGGTGGCATCTGTGAAACTGGCGTTGGGCGTCGTCTTATCTACGAGGTCGGGTTCGAGGCCGGTGGAGGCGTTGGCTTCCGCGTAGCGTCCCTGTTCCAGATAAGTCGTGCCGATGGTCGTGCCGCTTCCGCGACGGCGTATCTCCTGAAAGAGTTGAATTAGTTTCTGGCCTTCCGCGCGGTCGCCGCTGCGAATCAACGCCGTGGCGAGATTGTAGAGGGCAGTCGTGTTATAAGGCTCCGTCAGGAGCGCGGTGCGAAAGACGGCAGCGGCTTCCGTGTACTTGAGTTGCTGCGCGTAGAGTTGACCCAGATTCACATTCGCGCCCACATCGCCCGGGTCTATCTTCAAGACGCGCTGGAACGCCGCGACGGCTTCGTCCGTGCGGTTCTGCGTCTTCGCGATCATGCCGAGCACATAGAAAGGTTGCGGCGCGTTCGGGGCGAGCGTCGCGGCTGACTGCGCTTCGCGTTGCGCGCCCGGCAAGTCGGGCACGTTGTAGAGCGCGATGCTCAGGTTTGTGCGTGCAATCGCAAGCTTGGGGTCAATCTTCAGGGCGCGCGCGAACTGTTCCGCGCCTTCCTTGTGTTTGTACTGCTCAAGCATCGCCACGCCCAGATTGTTCGCGCGGTAAGCCTCCTCCCGACTCGCCGCCGTTGTTGAAGTGGAGGTTTGAGCGCGGGCGGGCGTTGCGCTCCTGATCGAACCTTCATACGTCAAAATCAATGCGCCGCCGAGGATGGCGAGCGAGAGAATAAAACGGACGGACATCTTCATAGTTATTTATTTCTGCAACTAAAATCACTGGGATGCGGATCAATTTGGCATCTGGTAAAGTAGCATACAAGCTCGCATGCAGTTAAAACACGAGGCCGCGCCGGAAGCATCTTGATTCGGCTGAACGGTCGAAGTTGCCGCGTCATAAAATCCGATGTCAACTAAATCGCAGTTCGCCGGTCGGGCTATCTTCGCCTCTCTCTTCGCGCTCCTGTGCCTCGCGGGCGGCTGCGCACGCGCGCCGCAACTGCCGGATAAAAATTCCAGAGAATATCGAGAAGCGATTTCCGCCTTTTACGTCGGCTTGGCCGGGTTGCAGGTCGGAGACGACGTGCGCGCCGAAAGCGATCTCGCACGTCTCGTCGCGCTCGTCCCCAATGAACCTGCGGCGTGGGCTAACTACGGGCTGCTCGCCTTGCGCCAGCGCAGTCTGGACGTGGCCGCCGAGCGTTTCGAGAAAGCGCGCACACTCGCCTCCGACAACAGCCAACTTCATTTTCTGATCGGCCTTCTCGAAAGCGCGCGCGGGCGTCTCCCCGAAGCCGTCGCCGCGCTGCGCAAAGCGATAGAACTCGACCCGCGCAACCTCAAGGCCGCCTACACGCTCGCCGAGCAACTCGAACGGCAGGGCGACGACGCCAGCGCGTTAGAAGTCCAACAGCTTTTTCAGAAAATTTTAGACGCACAGCCTGACAATCTCGCCGCGCAACTTGAACTGACGCGCGTGGCCGCCAAACGAGGCGACACCAACACGTTGAGAGCATCCGTCGCGCGTCTCGCCGCACGCGCCGCCGCGTGGCCGCCCGAAGTTCAACAACAATGGAGCGCGCTCGAAGCGGCAGCGTCAAACGATCCGCGCGCCGCCGCCACGCGCGTCGCCTTCCTGCGCAACGTGCTCGTGCGCGTGCCTGAATATCGACGCAGTCTGGCGCAGGTCAAATCCGCGCCCGGCGAAGAGGCAGAGCCTTTCGCACGCCCGCTCAAACTCGCCGCGCCGGAATTTACACCCGCCGCGCCCGACGCCGATTTAACTTTTAACGCCGAAGGCGCGACGAGCGACGACACGGAAAAGTGGGACATGAGCGTCGCCCTCACGCTCGACGCAGAGAGCCAGCCCGTCGTCGTCAACGCCAACTCGCGCGGGTTGCGTCTGCCCGGCGGCGTCATGCTCCCCTTCCCTTCCGCTTCGTCTCAAACCGCCGCGACGACGCCCGACCACGTTCTCGCTTTAGATTTCAACTACGATTTCAAGACCGATTTAGTCCTCGCTGGCGCGGGCGGCGTGCGCCTCTTTCGGCAGGATGCGCCCGACAAGTTTACGGATGTCACCGCCGCGACGTCGCTTCCCGCCGCTATCGCCAACGCTCCTTACGCGGGCGTGTGGGCGGCGGACATCGAAGCCGACGGCGATCTCGACATCGTCGCGGGCGCGAGCGCGGGCGAAGCCGTCGTCCTGAGAAACAACGGCGACGGCACGTTCAAAGAGTTGCGCCCGTTCACAGGCGCGGCCAATCTACGCCGCTTCGTCTGGGCTGACTTCGACGCCGACGGCGACCCCGACGCCGCGACTCTCGACGCCGAGGGTCGTCTCGCGGTTTTCACAAACGAACGCGTCGGCCAGTTCAAACCGCGCAGCGTCCCCGCCGTTACGACTCAGGCCATCGCGCTCGCAGCGGCGGAAACGAGCGGCGACGAGGCTCTCGACCTGCTCCTGCTCAAAAGCGACGGCGCAATTCTCCGTCTCTCCGACAGAGACGAAGGGCGCGATTGGACGAGCGCGGAAATCGCACGCGTCGCTCTCAAGCCTGACAACGAATTGTCGAGCGACAACGCGCGCCTGCTCGTGGCTGACGTGGACAACAGCGGCGCGCTCGATCTCATCGTCTCCGATTCAGGAAGCGCGCAAGTTTTGCTCGGCGATGTGCAGAACAAATTCTCGCCGCTCAAATCTACGTTTGCGGCGCGCGTCTCGTCCGTCGCCGACATCAACGGCGACGGGCGGCTCGATCTCGTCGGCGTCAAAGACTCAGGACAAGCGGCGCGGCTCGTCAATCATGGCGCAAAGAATTACCACTGGCAGGTGGTGAGGCCGCGCGCCAAGCGGGCGTCGGGCGATCAACGCATCAACTCGTTCGGCGTCGGCGGCGAGATGGAAATACGCTCCGGCCTGCTCGTGCAAAAGCAATTGATCACAAGTCCGTCCGTCCACTTCGGACTCGGCGAACAGACCGCGACCGACGTGGTGCGTATCGTCTGGCCGAACGGCTCGGTGCGCGCGGAGTTTGCGCTCAAAGCCGATCAAATTATCGTCGCCGAGCAACGTCTGAAAGGCTCCTGCCCGTTCCTGTTCGCCTTCGACGGGCGGGAGATGAAGTTTGTCAAAGACGGCTCGCCGTGGGGTTCGGCCATCGGCCTACGCATCGAGACGCTCGGCACGGCGGCAATACAGGCGACCGAAGAATGGTTCAAGATTCGCGGCGACCAACTCGCGCCGCGCGAAGGCTTCTACGACCTGCGCGTGACGGCTGAACTCTGGGAAACCTATTACTACGATCATCTCTCGCTGATGGTCGTTGACCATCCGGCGGGAACGGAGGTCTTCGTTGACGAAAGATTTTCCGTCCCGCCGCCCGCGCTCGCCATCCACACGACCGACCCCCCGCAGCCCGTCAAACGCGCGACGGACGATCTCGGACAGGACGTGACGGGGACAGTCAGGCACGAGGACGGGAATTATCTCGACACCTTCGGGCGCGGAGACTATCAGGGAATCACGCGCGATCATTACGTCGAGATCGAACTGCCCGAAGGCGATGCCACAGTTGAGGCGTCGCCCGCGTCGAGCGCGGCGGTGGGCTTGGCGAGTGCGGGCGGTTCTGAGAAGGGTGTTGACGGAAAGCTGTGGCTCGTCGCGCACGGTTGGGTGCACCCCACGGATTCTTCGATCAATGAGGCCATCGGTCAGGGGCGGAAAGTTCATGCCGAAGGGTTGCGCATCGAAGTGCCCGACGGGCGCGGCGGGTGGGAGACGGCTAAGAATAATCTCGGCATCCCCGCGGGACGTTTGAAGACGCTGCTGTTCGACATCTCAAACATCTTTCGCCCCGACACACCACGCCGCCTGCGCCTGCGCACTAACCTCGAAATCTTCTGGGATAAGATCGAAGTCGCCACAGGCTTGCCCCGCGCGCAACCGAAGATCACGCGCCTCGATCCTTCCACCGCTGAGCTTGGCTACAGGGGTTTCTCGGTCATCAATCAGGCCAACGCGTCTTCGCCGGAAGTCCCCGACTACAAACCTCTCGCGGGGACGACGCAGCGTTGGCGCGACCTCGTGGGTTACTACACGCGCTTCGGCGACGTGCGCGAATTGATGGCGAAAGTTGACGACCGCTACGTGTTGATGAATGCGGGCGACGAGTTGCGCTTTCTGTTTCCGGCGCAAGCCGCGCCGCCGCAAGGGTGGGTGCGCGATTACATTTTGATCGGCGACGGATGGATCAAAGACGGCGATTATAATTCGGAGTTTTCCAAAACAGTGCTCCCCTTGCCATCACACGACCGCCGCGAATACACTAGCGTCGCGCCGCGTCTCGAAGACGATCCTGTCTATCGCCGGTTCCCGGAAGATTGGCAGCGATACCACACGCGCTTTGTTGCACCCGACAATTTTCGGCGTGCGCTTCAATCCCCTCAAAAATAGATATGAGGTAAACATCCCTCGACGAAGACAGACCGGGCAAACGCCCGTCCAAAGTGGCCTTAGACAACACGGGTTCAAACCTTATCGAATCAGGGGCGGTTTTGCTCGAAGTAGCTGGCAATGAAAAGTAGTTTCTCTAAAGTTTTACTCGTCATATTTTTTCTCTGCCTGCTCGCCACGCCGCTTGCCCTCAAGCGTTACAACGCATGGCGCGAACGCTCCGTAAAAAACGCGACGCCCGATAAATCCTCCGCGCTCGCGCGTTACGGATTCATGCTCGAAGAAGTCGGCCGGACGAGCGGCATCAACTTCACACACCGCGCGCCGAAGCTCGACGCGAAACTCGACCACATCATGCCGCAGGTCGCCTCGATGGGCGCGAGCGTCTCCGTCGTTGACTTCGACCGCGACGGCTGGCAAGACCTCTACGTCACCAACAGCGGCGAAGACAGCCGGAACGCGCTCTATCGCAACAACCACGACGGCACGTTTACGGACGTGGCCGACGCGCTCGGCGTCGCCGACGTGAACAAATCCGGCACGGGCGTTTCGATGGGCGCGGTGTGGGGCGATTACGACAACGACGGTTACGAAGACCTGTTCCTGAACAAGTGGGGGCGACCGGAACTCTTTCACAACGACGCGGGCAAATCCTTTACGAGCGCGACAACGCAGGCCAGACTCCCGCAGTGGGTCAACGCCAACACCGCCGTCTGGTTAGACTACGACCGCGACGGGCGGCTCGACCTCTTCGTCGGCGGCTACTACCCCGAGACGGTTGACCTCTGGCATCTCAAGACGACGCTGATGATGCCCGAAAGTTTCGAGTATGCACAGAACGGCGGGCGCAAGTATCTCTTTCACAATCTGGGCGGCGGCGCGTTTGAGGAAGTGAGCGCGCCGCTCGGCATCAACAGCCGGCGTTGGGCTTTGGCTGCGGCGGCGGCTGACCTGCGCGACACGGGCTACCCCGATCTCGTCGTCGCCAACGATTACGGCGTGACGGAGATTTTCGCCAACGACGAAGGCCG
This sequence comes from Pyrinomonadaceae bacterium, assembly GCA_036009085.1. GTDB lineage: Bacteria > Acidobacteriota > Blastocatellia > Pyrinomonadales > Pyrinomonadaceae > JAIVJZ01. Next base: position 10,195 of record DASYMM010000081.1, read on the forward strand.
TCGCTTCTCGAACATCGGCGAAAAATCCGGCGTCGGCTTCTCACCCAAGAGCGGCATGAACGCTTCGTTCGGCGACATTCTGAATCAAGGCAAGTTTGCCATCTACGTCAGCAACATTTCGGAAGAGGGCGTGTTGATCCAGGGCAACAATCTCTGGGTGCCGAAGGAAGGGACGCGCGGCGACGCGCTGCAATATGAAAACATGGCGCGCGACATGGGCATCGAACTCGGCGGCTGGAGCTTCGGCGCGCAGTTCGGCGACTTGAACAACGACGGGCGGCTCGATCTCTATCTGACGAACGGCTACGTGTCGGCAGACAAGGGCACAAACTACTGGTACGATTTCGCGAAAGTCGCGGGCGGCAACACACGGATCATCTCCGACGCCGCCAACTGGCCGCCGATGAACAATCGCAGCCTTTCCGGCTTCCAGCAAAAGCGCGTCTGGCTCAACGACGGCGCGGGACGCTTCAACGAAGTCGCGCAGGTCGTCGGCGCAACCGACACGTACGACGGTCGCTCGGTCGCGCTCGTCGATTTATGGAACCGGGGCGTGCTCGATGTCGTCGTCGCCAACCAGCGCGGGCCTCTGCTCGTCTATAAAAACACCGTCGCGCCGCAGAACGAGTGGATCGGATTTCAGTTGGAAGGCACGGCGAGCAATCGCAGCGCTATCGGTGCGCGCGTGACGCTTCATTGGAACGGGCAACAACAGGTGCAGGAAGTTTCGGGCGGCAGCGGCTTCTGCGCGCAGAACATGCGCCCGCTCCATTTCGGACTCGGACCGGCGGCGCGTGTTGAGAAGGTTGTGATTCGGTGGCCTTCGGGTAAAATGCAGACACTGGAACAGCCCGGCCTCGGCCAGGTTCATCAACTGAAGGAACCCGTATGAATAGAGAACTCAGCGTCTCCACCGCGCCTGTGCCGCGCGGCGCGGCGGAGACGCCTGCCCCGGAGACGCAGACGGAGCAAAGCCGCTCGCCGTTCCGCTTCGATCAACGCTTGATCGCGCCCGTCTTCATCACGTTGATCCTGATTGTCGGTCATTTCTCCTTCGGCATTCTCGAAAGCTACACGAAGACTGCGCTCGCCATCGTCGCCGCGCTGCTGGTTGATCTGATTTTGTCACGCCTCTTCAAGGGCAAGTGGCCGCACCTATCGAGCGCATACATCTCCGGCATCAGCGTCGGCATCCTCGTGCGCTCGCCCGCCGTCTGGCCTTACGCACTGTGTAGCGCGCTCGCCATCACGTCGAAATACGTGCTGCGCGTCAAGGGACGCCACATCTGGAATCCTTCCAATTTCGGCATCTGCGCGATGCTCTTTCTCGCGCACGAGACGGTCGCCAGCCTCAGCGTTCAATGGGGCAACAACATCTGGCCGATGCTCACCATCTGGACGCTCGGCTCCGTCATCATTTATCGCCTGCGCCATTTTCACATCACTTTTACTTACGTCGCTTCGTTTATCCTCTTCGCCTTCGTCCGCAGTTGGATCACAGGTCACACATGGCAGGCCGAGATCGCACCCATCACGGGGCCGATGTATCAACTCTTCATCTTCTTCATGATCACCGACCCGAAGACGACCGTGCGCTCGAAGGCCGGACAGATCGCCGTCGCCTTCACCGTCGCGCTCGCCGAAACGATCCTGCGTCTGGCCGAGAGCGTCCACGCGCCTTACTACGCGCTCTTCATCGTCGGGCCGATGGCGAATTTGATCGAGATTTATCTCACGTCGCGCCGTCAGGCTCGCGACAAGCTGACCGACCTGACCAGCCCGACCGCGACCTGAAAAGTTTTCTTAACCAACTACGACCCGAAAAGTTTTCCGGGCAGTGAGACTTCATAAGTTTTCCTTCGCGATGGTCTTAAAGCATGTTGCGTAACCTTCGGCTTTACACGTGTCTGCTGCTCTTGCTCGCCGCGTTCTTTACGGGCTGCAAGACCGACAACTCCGCGCCCGCAAACGCCTCCGGCAGCAATGCGCCCGCCGACGCCGGACAGTTGGCGCACGCCGCCACGCCGACGCCTTCGCCCACGGCTCTGCCGCGACCGTCCGGCCAGATAGAATTCACGGACGTGACCGCACCCGCCGGCATTCGCTTCAGGCACAACAGCGGCGCGGCGGGCAAAAAATATCTACCGGAGACCATCGGCGCGGGCGGCGCGTTTCTCGACTACGACTCGGACGGCTGGCAGGACATCTTCCTCGTCAACTCGACGAGTTGGCCGGAAGCGAAAGGCCGCAAGACTTTTTCCGCCCTCTACCACAACAACAAGGACGGCACGTTTACGGACGTCACCGGGCAGGCCGGACTCGCTATAGAAATGTACGGCCTCGGCGTCGCCGCCGCCGACTACGACTCTGACGGCCACACGGACATCTACGTCACCTGCGTCGGCGCGAACCGACTGTTCCGCAACCTCGGCACGGGTAAGTTCGCTGAGGTCGCCGCGAAAGCGGGCGTCGCCGACCCCGGATTTTCGACGAGCGCGGCGTGGTTCGATTACGACCGCGACGGGAAACTCGATCTCTACGTCTGCAACTACGTCGAATGGTCTGTCGAGAAAGATGCTCATTGCACGCTCGACAACAAGAACAAGTCTTACTGCACCCCGCAGGTTTACAAGGGGCAGAGTCCGACGCTCTACCGCAACCGTGGCAACGGCACGTTTGAGAACGCGACCGAGCGCGCCGGACTCTCTGACCCGACGAGCAAGGCGCTCGGCGTCGCGCTCGTTGACTACAACAACGACGGCGCGATTGATCTCTTCGTCGCCAACGACACCGAACCGAACAAGCTCTACAAAAATAACGGCAACGGCACTTTCACGGACGAAGGCATCGCGGCGGGCGTCGCGTTCAGCGAAGCCGGAACGCCGCGCGCGGGGATGGGCGTGGACGCGGGCGATTATGACAATTCGGGACAGCAAAGTTTAATCATCGGCAACTTCACCAACGAAAGCATGGCGCTCTACCGCAACGACGGCAGCGGCCTCTTCACAGACGACGCGCCGACCTCCGGCATCGGGAAAATGTCCGCGCAGTCTCTGACCTTCGCCACCTTCTTTTTCGACTTCGACCTCGACGGGCTGCTCGACATCTTCGCCGCCAACGGCCACGTCTCAGACGACATCGCCGTCGTCCAGCCGAACGTTAAATACGCCCAAGCCCCGCATCTTTTCCGCAACAAAGGCAGAAAGAAATTCGAGGAGGCGACGGGCAAACTCGGGCGCGCTCTCCAACGTCCCATCGTCGGACGCGGCGCGGCCTACGGCGACATGGACAACGACGGCGACCTCGACCTGCTCCTCACCGTCAACAACGGCGCGGCGCGTCTGCTGCGCAACGACAACGCGAACCAAAACGATCTGATCAGGGTTCGCACCGTCGGGACGAAATCGAACCGCGACGGCATCGGCGCGAAAGTCACTTTGAAGACGCCGGGCGGCGGGCGGCTCATGCAGATGGTCAAGACGGGTTCGAGTTATTGCTCGCAGAGCGAGTTGCCGCTGACCTTCGGCCTCGGCAAACCCGACGCGGCGGGCAAGACTTATACGCTGGAAATCGTCTGGCCGAGCGGGCAGACGGAAGTACTGCAAAACGTCGTCGCCAACCAGTCCATCGTCGTGCAGGAAGGCAAGGGCGTGACCAACACCGAGCCGGTCATCTTCTCGCGCGCCGCGCCCACAGCGACGCCGACGCCGCAACAGTAATGCGCCGTCTCGAAGTTAAAGCGCGCTTGATATGAACTCTCTCTGTGCCCCCGCTCTGTGTCTGCGGTGGTGAGCGTCTTAGAGTAAGCATTCACCACAGAGACACAGAGCGCACAGAGCGGGAGCACAGAGGAAAGCTGAAAGCTGGTCATAACGTTGAGAGGCTAATTTTTGCAACACCGCCCGGAGGTGTGCTAGGATTTGCGCCACCTCAGGCAGCGGAAGCTGCGCTAAAAGATAGCGACGCGGATTGAGTGGAACACCTCGCCTCGATCATCCGCTCCCTCTTTAACGAACCGGTTTTTCGCTGGCTGACATACCAGGCTCATGCCCTTGATAAAATTTGAGGAGAAGTCAGATGTCCGTTGCACACGAACAGGAAATGTTGATTGGGTCGGCGTCCAAGCCCGGTCTCTATGAGAAGCTCAATCATAGTTGGCACAAACCGGCGCTTCAATTCTTTATGGTGATCGTGCTGGCGCACTGGGCTGAACATCTGGTGCAGGCCACACAGATATATATTCTGGGCTGGCCGGTGCCGGAGTCCAGAGGCGTGCTGGGCTTGTGGTTCCCGTGGCTGGTCAAGTCGGAAGTGATGCACTACGGCTACGCGCTCGTCATGCTCATCGGACTGTGGACGCTGCGGAAAGGTTTTCAGGGGCTATCTTATAAATGGTGGATAGTCTCGTTCGGCATTCAATTCTGGCACCACATCGAGCACGCTCTGTTGCAAGGTCAGGCCATTGCGGGTCAGAACCTGTTCGGCTCGCCCGTCCCGACGAGCATCGCGCAACTTCTGATTCCGCGCGTCGAGCTACACCTCTTTTACAACACCATCGTCTTCATCCCCATGATCATCGCCATGTACTATCACATGTTCCCGCCGGAGACCGAGCCAGCGAATCACGGCTGCTCCTGCTCTTGGCGGCAAGACACGGCCAACGCGTCCTGCTCCGTTTGAAACATTCAGTCTCAGGCGTTTGGATGTTTCTGTTGGTTGCGCTTTCGGTCGGCACGATGTTGGCCGGGTGTCGCAAAGGAGCGGAAGCGCAGACGGATATTTTAATCGCACACGAAATAACCCCGCAGCCGCCTGTGGTCGGCGTTACGGCGACAGTCAGTTTAAAAGTCACGGACAAGGCGGGGCGAAACGTGACGGGGGCGAAGGTCAAGATTGAGGGAAACATGTCGCACGCCGGCATGGCTCCGGTGTTCGCAGAAGCGGGGGAAGTTGCGCCGGGACGTTACCAAGCTCACATTGCATTCAGCATGAGCGGTGACTGGGTTCTGCTCGTTGACCTCACCTTGCCGGACGGTCGTAAGCTCCAACGTCAGTTAGAAGTTAAAGGCGTCCGACCGGACGACGGATAAATGCTGGATCAATCGTCCGAGCCTACATCGCCGACGCCTCCCGTCGTGCCCACCTTCGATTTGTTGCGCGTGCCCGTGCTGGGACGCCTCCTCCGCTGGCGACACGCCCGCACCGCCTTACAAATTCCCCTCCTGCTCCTGAGCGCACTAATGGTGCTGCACGGACTGTTCGGCCCGACGCTTGCCCCGAAGAATCTGGCAACCACTTTGACGTGGGTTCACTTTCGCGGCGCGCTGGTCTTGCTGCTGCTCGTGGCCGGGAACTTCTTCTGTCTGGCCTGCCCCTTCATGCTCCCGCGCGCAATAGCACGACGCTTCATCAAGCCCAAACGCAACTGGCCGCGCTGGCTTCGCCGCAAATGGCTTTCGCTCGGCCTCTTCGTCCTCGTCCTGTTCGCTTACGAACTGTTCGACCTGTGGGCTTCGCCATGGTGGACGGCCTGGCTCATCGTCGCCTACTTCGCGGGCGCGCTCGCGGTCGATAGCCTGTTCAAGCACGCCTCCTTCTGTAAATTCGTGTGCCCCATCGGGCAGTTCAACTTCGTGGCTTCCACGCTCTCCCCTCTGGAAGTGAAAGTGCGCGACATGGACGTGTGCACCGGCTGCCGCACGAAAGATTGTATTCGCGGCAGGCGCGACCCGGCGGAGCAATTGGTGGTGCTGCAACGCGGGTGTGAGTTGGCTCTGTTTCAGCCGCGCAAGGTGGGCAACATGGACTGCACCTTCTGCCTCGATTGCGTTCAAGCCTGCCCGCACGACAACGTGGGGATTTTGAGTCGCACGCCCGCCAGCGAGTTGACGGTTGACCCGCTGCGCTCCGGCGTAGGAATCTTCTCGCACCGCAAAGATTTGGCGGCGCTCGTCCTCGTCTTCACTTTCGGCGCGCTCTTGAACGCCTTCGGCATGGTCAGCCCCGTCTACGCTCTGCAAAGCTGGCTCGCACGCCTGCTCGGGACGGGTTACGAGGCTCCAAGACTCGGACTGATTTTCGTCGTGTTTCTGGTGGCCGAGCCTGTGCTCCTTTTGGGACTGGCGGGCTGGTTAACGCGGACGTGGGGCGGGAGCCGCCGTGGCTTGCTGCCGACGATCACGCGATACGCCTACGCGCTCGCTCCGCTCGGCTTCGGCATCTGGCTCGCGCATTACGGGTTTCACTTTCTGACCGGGCTTTACACGTTCATTCCGGTTATGCAAAGCGCGGCGGCGAGCACGGGCTGGGCGTTCCTCGGCGAGCCGCAGTGGCAACTTTCGGGATTGCCAAAGGCGGCAATTTATCCCGTCGAGTTAGGCTTCCTCGGATTGGGACTGCTGGGGTCGCTGCTGGTCAGCTACCGTCTGGCAGAAGAAGATACGACTACGACGCGCTCGAAAAGGGTCTTCGCTTTGTGGGCTGGCCTGTGCGTGCTGCTGTGGGTCGCCGCGCTGTGGCTCATGTCGCAGCCAATGGAGATGCGAGGCACAATCGGTGGTTAAAACGACGCCCCGAAAGCACCGGACGAGAAGCGTTATGAAGACGCCCCGCTCACGCTCCCACTTCAAATCAACACGGCACTGGCTGCTGTTGCTGCTCGCCGGTCTTCTATGTGCCAGCCCCTTGCGCGTGCACGCGCACGACGGGCCGCCCTACGCCATCCTTGTAGACAAACCGGCGGGACCCTCGGTGATCTCCGTCTGGGGCGACCCGGATGTCGGAACCGGAACCTTTTTTATCATCGTCGAGCCGCCCCCGAACGGCACGCTCCCGGATGACGTTAAAATTACGCTGGCGGTGCAGCCCGCGAGCGGACGGCTTCCCGAAGCCCGCTACCCAGCCACACGTGAAGCGTTGCGCAATCAGGTTCAGTACAAGTCCGAAGTGCAATTCGACGCGCAGGAGATGTGGCACGTGCGCGTCATGCTCGAAAGCGCACAAGGCTCCGGCGAGATTTCCACCGAAGTCGAAGTTACCCTGCCGGGACTCGGCGGTTGGGGCATACTCCTCTATCTCTTTCCCTTCGTCGCGGTCGGCATCCTCTGGGCTCGTGCGATCTTGTACCGGAGGACGCGCCGCAAAGTTTCTGCCGGCATCGACCAACAAAAGACGCGTTGATAACGCTTTGCCCGACAATTCAAAATCGACATTCTATATTGCGCGTGATGATTAGCGGGCAATCAGCATCTTGTGGTCAAACCTTAATTGCCGGGCAAAGCTTTTAGCCATGTCCGGCTTAGCCATGTTGTCCTGTCTCATTTGACTGACGCTCAATTAGTCGCTCTTCGCTGTTCAGTTGAAGTAGTTGTATGGTCGTGCGTCCCTCTGGAGTTAGCCCGATCATCCTTTTGCTTTCGCAAGTGAAGTGTTCTATCCAGACTTGCGTGCGCGGGTTGAACAAGGGGCTGAGTTGACCGGTCTGCGGATCGAAGGAGGTGAGATCGCTCCCTTTGTGGCGATTACACTGCCAGCAGGCGAATGCCAGGTTGTCGAGATTAGTAGCACCGCCGTGCTTCTCCGCTATGACATGGTCCACCTCGTGTGGGAAGAAGGCCATATCAGCGGGAAGCAGACAGTACTCGCATCCGTTCTGCGCGCTCAATTACCTGGCGGCGCAACGCCGTCTGGATGTAGGTCACGCGTGGCGTGCCCCGGTTAGATACTGGAGGCCACCGGCTTTGATCATGACCATCAGGTGTTCCAGCCTCTCGTACTCGTCAAGCTCTGCCTTCTCTGCCGGTGTCGTCTCACCTCTCGCTTCTCGTTCAAGGAGCGTTTGCAGCCTGGCGATCATCTCGGGCGTCGGGCCAAAGCCTGCCACCTGCTCGGGTGTCGGTCGAGCGGCGAGGAAATCTAGGACGTAGCGGTAGACGTGCGTCGGCAGCGTAGGCTCTTTAAGAATACGAGCTAGCAACTCGGGCAGGCGGTCGCCGACCTGCGCGACCAGGTCTGAGAGTTCATCCGGGACTTCAATGGTCACCGTAGCCATAACACAATCTCCTCGCGCCTATTTTACCCCTTGCCTTCGCCGATTCAGCAGGTCTTCCGCCAACGCCTCACGCTCATCGTTACCTGTCGCCCGCTAGATGACCTTTGCGCTTGATCTACTTGCTACTCACCTTCTCTCCCGAGTCGCTGGTGTTTACACCGGGACACGCCGCCCTCTACTCCCTGCGGATAGTAAAAGCCGGTGCCGTTACAATCAGGGCATTCGCTGGTGTCGAGATTCGCAGACGGAGATGCGGTAGCCTCTGGATGCAGGAAACTTTCAATTAGCAAGTCAGCCTCTCCGGTGCGATGAATGGTGGTCGCGTAACCTCCGGGATTGTTAATTCCCTGCCCGGTCGATTGCAGATGCTTGGCGTACCTTCTGCATTCTTCCAGAGTAAATTTGGAACCCACACGCACCGACGCCGCAGGCGCGTCCTGTGTTTGTGTGGATTCTTTATATGTGTTTTCTTTATTGTGTCTGGATTCTGGCAGGCTGTTGGATTCTGGTAGGCTGCTGCGTTTTGACTGGTTACTCGATGTCAGCATACTTGACGGCGGAACTACATAGTACTCATTCCCCTGTTCTTTATCACTGCCAAAGTGTGTTTGAACCTTCTTGATGAGCCCTTTATTGATAAGCCCAGCCACGGCAATTTGAGCCGTGGAGCGGCCAATTCCTGCACGCCTCGCCAACTGCGGTAAACCTATCTTACAACTCGATTTGTTGTGTCCCCATGAGAGTCTGAATAGCTGTATATGCACAACCTGCTCAGCAGGCGTTAACTGCCCGTAAAGATAGTCTGTTAATTGATGCCAGAACTTCGTGAACCCTCCTACGTCCGGCAGACTTGCCATCAGGTCAAGAGATGAGTCAGTGCTTGTTACAATAAGTTGTGGGCTGTTGGATTTCGGCAGGCTGTTAGAATCCAGCGGGCTGTTGTTTTGGTAGGCTGTAGCCTGTTGAATCGGCAGGCTGTTGGATTCTGGTATGTTGGGTTTTGGTAGCCTGTTGATTTCTGGATGGCTGTCGGATTCTGATAGGCTGTTAGTTTTTGGACTGTTGGAATCTGGCAGGCTGGTTGATATCAGAACCGGCTTTTGCCGCATCTGCTCTTCGGCTTCGTATAAATCTTCAATGCCGCGGTATTTACGTTTCGTCTCCGTCATAATTCACCACATCTGCCGGGACTGTATCCAGGTCGTTGATTGCGGCCGTCGTCAGAGCAGATCGGCACAGCTTAATAATTTCACGGGGAACTCCCTTAGAAACGCGATAAACCTCCCTTATTGCATCCGGCTCGAAAAGCTGTTCCGGGCGTCCGGCGACGCTGACGCGGTGCTCAATCATGGATTGAGTCTCGTCAAGTGTTAATTGATCTAGTGTCATAACGGTGACGGCACGAGAGAGAAGAGCCTTCTTGAGCCGGAGTTTGGCGCGAAGATTGTTCTGACCGGCCAGCACGATTTGAACGAGTTTGGCCGAAGAACTCTCGAAATTAGTTAATTGCCTGATAAGTTCAAATTGCTCGCCGCGGAGTAATTGCGCCTCGTCAATCAAAAGCACTGTATTCTTGCCTGCTTTATAACGGTCAACCAGATATGCTTCAAGTTCTTGCATCTGGTCGAGGCGAGACCGCTTACGGGGAAGCTCACATGCATCCGTAATGCGCTTCAGAAGTTGCAAGGCAGAGGTCGGGTCCGGGTTCGTTAGAAGAATCGTCTCATAAGCATCATCCGCCCGATATAAGTCATATAACTTTCTGACCAGCGTGGATTTACCCATTCCGACATCACCGTAAAGCACGGCCAGTCCTTGCCGATCTTGCACGGTAAATCTGATCTGCGCTAACGCTCTCTTGTGTTGTGGAGTTTGATAGAGAAACTTTGGATCAGGAGAGACAGAGAAGGGAGTTTGCGTCAGTCCATAACGATCTAGGAGAGAAAACGGTTTGGTTGCTGACAATGTTCACTCCTTTCACGGTAGGTATCAAAATCGAGACTATAGTCTCAAATTTGACATGTGGCAAGATAATTTATTCCCAAGATAACCTCCAGCCTAAATTTTGTGTCAGTTTGTCTCGAAATAATGTCCCAATGTTCTCTTAAAAAAGCACCTTCAAATTCCGTTTCACACAAGGTTTCACATCTATTAATTCAGCTTTGTCTATAATTAAAAAACGTTGTTTGTATTGGTATCAGTAAATTCCGATAATACAGATTTCGCGAAACATATCTAACGCAGTTTCTATTCAGCTATCGTGTAAAGGCGGGCAAACAAAGGTGATACTGGCGAGATAAGGGCGTCATAGTTCAAGCGTACCCCTTTTCCTCTCTTGATGCCAACAGATTTTACTCTCAAGCGAGCGAGTCATGCCCTCGAAGTTGCCTGATTCCATGCACTGGCAGATCTACCAGGC
>DASYMM010000082.1:0-8810 GCA_036009085.1 Pyrinomonadaceae bacterium
CGGCGCGCGCCATCTTCGGCGCGGACAGCGTCGAACAGGGCGAGGTGCGTCTGGACGGTAAGACGATCAAGCGCGGCTCTGTGAACGAGGCGATTGATTCCGGGATCGCGTTCCTGACGGAAGACCGGAAGGCCGAAGGGATCATCCCGGAGTTGTCCGTGCGCGAGAATCTAACGCTCGCCGCTTTGCCCGCGCTCTCCACGCTCGGCGTCGTGTCGCGCGCCCGCCAGCAGGAGATCGTGGACAAGTTTATGAAGCGGCTCGGCATCAAGGCCGCGAACGCCGAACAGAAAATCCGCGAGTTGTCGGGCGGCAATCAACAGAAAGTTCTGCTCGCGCGCTGGCTCTGCAAGAACCCCAAGTTTCTCATCCTCGACGAGCCGACGCGCGGCATAGACATCGGCGCGAAGGGCGAGATTCAGTCGCTTGTGGGCGAACTCGCCGCGTCGGGGCTTGGCGTGTTGATGATCTCTTCGGAGTTGGAAGAGTTGGTCGAGGGCAGTTCGCGCGTCGTGGTGATGCGCGACGGGGAGCGCGTGGGCGAACTGCGCGGCGAAGAGATTTCGCAAGCCAACATCATCCGCGCGATGGCCGAAGGCTCTGGCGGCGAAGCGACCGCCGCTTCAACCGCGACCGCGCACGTCACAGACACCAACCCGCCCGCCGCCGAGCCGCCCGCAGAAGGAGCTTAGAGAGAAGATGCAGAACGCCACACCGGCCAACAGCAGCAGCAGCAGCGGCGGCGCGCGTGCGAAGGGCGCGGGCGCACGCACGCTCCTCGCCGACTACGGCCCGACCTACGGCGCGCTCGCCGCGCTCGTCCTGCTCGTCTTAGCCAACGCACTGTTCACGCCGAACTTCGCGGACGTAAACAACTTCCGCAACATCCTTCTGCAAGTTGCGCCGACGGTGCTCGTCGCCGTCGGCATGACGCTCGTGATCGCGACGGGCGGCATAGACCTCTCGGTCGGTTCGGTGATGGCGATTGCCGCCGCGCTCGCCGCGACGAATCTCGAACGCGGCCTCGTCCCGGCTGTCGCGCTCGGACTTCTGGCCGCCTTCGCCGTCGGACTTTTTAACGGCGCGCTCATCTCCGGTTTTCGCATCCAGCCGATCATCGTCACGCTCGCGCTGTTGATCACCGGGCGCGGCGTCGCGCAGGTCATCAGTCGCGGCGGGCAGATCATCTTGATTGAGAATCAAAATTTCATGTCGCTCGGCAAAGGCTTCGTGGGGCCTGTGCCGATGTCTGTGGTGGTGATGTTGCTGGTGCTCGCCGTCGCGATCTTCGTGATGCGCGCGACGAGTTTCGGACGCTACGTGGCGGCGGTGGGCGGCAACGAAGCGGCGGCGCGGCTCGCGGGCGTCAAAGTCCACCGCACGAAGATCACGGTCTATGCTTTGAGCGGTTTGCTTGCCGGAATGGCCGGACTCATCGAGGCTGCGAAGGCGGAAGCGAGCGACGCGACGAAAGTTGGCCTCTACATCGAACTCGACGCCATCGCGGCGGTCGTCGTCGGCGGCACGCCTTTGACGGGCGGGCGCGTCACGGTCGTCGGCACGCTCATCGGCGCGCTCATCATGCAAGTCATCACGACGAGTTTCAACATGCTCGGCATCGGCTTCGCCTGGTCGCTCGTCTTGAAGGCGGCGATCATACTCATCGCGGTTTACATTCAACGCCCGAAGGTGGCTTGACCTCTTCCGAATGAAAAAACAATTTAGTGCATGCGTCGTTATTGTCGCGCTTGTCGCGTCTGCGCTCGTCGCGCCTGTCAGTCTGCGTGCGCAGGGGGCGAAGGGGGCGGTTGAGAGCGGGAAGCGTTACGCGCGTTTGGTGATTCGCAATGCGACGGTGATTGACGGGAACGGAACGCCGGCGGCGGGGCCGTTCGATATTGTCGTGGAGGGCAACACGATCACGGAGATCGTGGGGCTTGACCCGGTGGCGGTGAAGAGCGGGACGGCGCGGCGTCCGGCGGGCGATGTTGAGATTGATGCGACGGGGAAATACGTGATGCCCGGCCTCATCAACGCACACGGGCATGTGCAGGAGGAGCGCGGGGGCATCGCGCAACCGCTCGATTACGAGTTGAAGCTGTGGCTCGCGTGCGGCATTACGACGGTGCGCGATGTTGGAAGCAACACGCAGAAGACGCTCGCCCTGAAGCGTGCGAGCGCGGCGGGCGAGGTGGCCGCGCCGCGCCTGTTCGTCTATGCGATTTATGCGGCGGGCGGTGCGCCGAAGACGGCGGAGGCGGCGCGTCAGCGCGTGCGGGATTTGAAGGCGCAGGGCGTGGACGGCCTCAAGATGTTTGCGATGGATCGCGACCTGATGGCGGCGGCTTGGGACGAGGCGCGGAAACAAAACTTGCGTATCGCGCATCACGCGGCGATTGCGGAGACGAACGCGTGGGACGACATCAAGTTTGGCACCACGTCAATCGAGCACTGGTACGGCATCCCTGACGCGGCGATTGAAGCGGGCGTGCAGAATTTTCCGCCCGCGTATAATTACAACAACGAAGTGGATCGTTTTCGCTACGCGGGGCGTCTGTGGCGCGAGGCGAACTGGGACAAGTTGTTGAAGGTGCTCGACGCGATGGCGGAAGCGCGTGTCGCTTGGGACACCACGCTCGTCATTTATGAAGCGAGTCGCGATTTGCAACGCGCGCAGACGCAGCCCTGGTTCGCGGAATATTTGCACCCGACGCTCGAAGACTACTTCCGTCCAGACCCGGCGAATCACGGTTCGTACTTCATCGGTTGGACTTCGACGGACGAGGCTTTCTGGAAAGAGAACTACCGCATCTGGATGTCGGCCTTGCGCGAGTTTGAGCGGCGCGGCGGCGTGATCGGCGTGGGCGAAGATGCGGGCTTCATCTATCAGATGTACGGCTTCGGGTTGCTGCGCGAGTTGGAGTTGCACGAGGAGGCGGGCTTTCATCCGTTGAAAGTGATCCAGCACGCGACCGTTAATAACGCGCGGATTCTCGGACAGGAAGAACGTCTGGGGCGCGTGCGCGCCGGCTACGCGGCAGACTTGCTGGTGGTGAACGGCAACCCGCTCGAAAATTTGAAAGTGCTGTATCCCGTGGGCGTCGAAACGATTCGCGACGGGAAGGCCGTGCGCACGGGCGGCATCGAGTGGACGATCAAGGACGGCATCCCGTATCACGCGCCGACGATGTTTGCCGGAGTCAGAGAGATCGTGTCGAAGGCACGGACGGAGCGGCGTGCGAAAGAAGTGAGGAAGTAGGCGGACGCGAAACCGATGGACTTCGTGATGGGCATATTCTTTACCACTTTGGGTTTAGCTATGGCGATTTTCCATCGGCCTCTGGGGCGTGGCGCGGGTTATTTCCAACGCGAAGTGATGCGTGTGAAGTTCGTCAAAGATGAGCAGTCAGCCATCGGCTACCTCGTCGGGGGCATACTCTTTGCCGCCATCGGAATGCTGACGCTGTTCGGCGGATAGTCGAACGGTTAGCGGATGGGTTAACAGGTTTGAGCGAACACTGAAAGTGTGGAGACAGTTATGAGCGAGGCAGCGACGACGATTGACGGGGAAGGTTCGGCGCACGGGCGTCTGATGCGTGCGCGGTTCGCGACGTTCGTGCAGCGGCAGGGCGCGCTGATTGCGCTCGTGGCGGTCTGCGTGTTCGCGGCGTTTCGCTACGAGCGTTTTTTGACGGAAGAAAACTTGGTGAACGTGCTGCGGCAGAACAGCATGCTCGGACTCGTCGCGCTCGGCATGACGTTCGTGATTCTGACGGGCGGCATAGACCTCTCGGTCGGATCGCTGATGGCCGTGGCGGGCGTGGCGGCGGCGACGCTCGCGGGGCGCGGCGCGCTCATCGCCGTCGTCGCGGCGGTCGCCATCACGACCGCGCTCGGTTTAGTCAACGGCTTAGTCATCGCGAAGGCGCGCATCCAGCCGTTTATCGTGACGCTGGCGATGATGATCGCTGCGCGCGGGCTGGTGCTGGCTTACACGGGGGAGAAGTCCGTCGGCATCGGAAAAAGCTCGGAGTCGCTCACGTCTCTGGGACGCGACTTCATCGGCCCCGTGCCGGTGCCGGTCGTCTTCCTCATCATCGCGTTCGCGCTCGGCTGGCTCGTCCTGAATCACACGCGCTTCGGGCGGCACGTCTATGCGCTTGGCGACAACGACGAAGCGGCGCGCTTGATGGGCTTGAACACCGGGCGCGTGACGATTGGCGTCTATGCTTTGAGCGGCGCGCTTGCCGGACTCGCGGGCGTGCTCGACGCGGCGCGACTCGGCGCGGGGCGACCCGTCGCGGGGCAGGGCGACGAGTTGAATGCGATTGCGGCGGTCGTCGTCGGTGGCACGCTGTTGACGGGCGGGCAGGGCAGCGTGATGTCCACGCTCGTCGGCGTCCTCCTGCTCGGCCTCATCTTCAACGTCTTCAACTTCGAGGGCTGGATCAGCCCTTGGTGGCAGGCGGTGTTGCGCGGGCTGTTCCTGTTGGTGGTGGTGATTGTGCAGAACCGCTTGAGCCAGCGGAAGTGAAGATGCAGAAAACAGAATCCAGAATTCAGGAAACAGAATCCGAAATTTAGCGTACAGGAGTAAGCAGGGAAAATTGGTAGTCTCCTGATTTGAACTCTCTGTGCCCCCTCTGTGACTCTGTGGTGAATGCTTTTACTAAGACACTCACCACAGAGATACAGAGGGGGCGCAGAGGAAAGCTGAAACCAGAGCACTACTGAGGATTGTTAACTTTTTTGCTGACTCCTGTATTCTGTAGGCTGAATACTGTTATTCAGATTTCGTCTCCCGAGCCGCATCGGTTAAAATTTGAAGCGTTCTGTTTGTTTTGTCGAAAGGATAATTGACACAATGAAAGTCTCCACCCCGGTCAGGTTTTTCCTCGCCGTCGCCGCGCTCCTCTCGGTCATGTCCGCCGCCGTCCGGGCGCAGGATGCGCGCAGCACACTCACAAACTTTCCCGAATCGCACGCCATCTTGTATATCAACGCGCGCCGTCTGATTAACGAAGCCGCGCCCGCTGTCGTGCCGCCCGAGGCGCTCAACAAGGCGATTGGCGAGGCGAAGCAGTTCATCGATCTCAACGGGCTTGATTATGTGGTCGTGGGCGCGCGTCTGCGTGGCGCAGTCTCTTTTACGAATTTGCCGGAGGTGTTGCTCATCGTGCGCGGCAATTTCAGCGCAGACGGTTTGCTCTCCGCCGCGCGCATGGCCGGGCAGGGCATGTACGTGCAGGAGACTTACGGCGGGAAGACTCTGAACGTCTTCACGCTCAACAAGCCTGCCTCAACCGACGGCGAACAATCATCGAAAAGGTTTCCCATAGATCAGGTCGCGGCGGTGGCTCTCGACGCCAACACGCTCGCCATCGGCATCCCGGCTTATTTGCGCGATGCGATTGACACGAGCGCGGGCGGCGACAAAGTGCGACTCAAACCCGAACTCGTCGATCTCGCGCTGCGCGACTCGAACACGCTCATCAGTATCGTGACCGAGGTGCCGCCCGCGGCTTCGCAGCATTTACGCGCGCTCGGTGTGCCGCCGAACGCAGAAGCCGACAGAATTATTGACGCGCTGCGGCAGATACAATTGTCTGTGAACATGCAGCCTTCGACCTTCGGCGTGCAGTCAATTATGCGCATGGATAATGCCGAAGCGGCGGCGACGCTCAGCGGTCTGGTCAACATGGGCGCAAACTTCGCGAAAGGCGAAATCGCCAAAGAGGTACAGAAGAAGACGGGCGGCGATAGAGAGGACATGACCTCGCTCCTGCGCGTCTTCGAGACGCTGACGAACACGACGCGCGACAACGAAGTCGTCCTCGGTCTCACTTTCCAGCAAGCCGGGCTGGCGGAAGTGATCAAGCGACAGATGATGCCCAAGAAGAAGGATGCGGCGGCCTCATCGTCCGCTCCGAACAAGGGCGCGGCGGTGAAACGCCGGAGGCCGCGCACGCGCAGGAAATAGGTTGAATTGATGAGCGTGGGGCGATACACGGAAGCCGAGCACGACGGGTTAGCCGGAGACGTGTTGCGCGACGGCTTCTGCCTGCTGCCGGGGCATTTCCCGAAAGAGACTCTGGAGGTGTGGCGCGCGGCCTTCGCGCCTCTGCTCGAAGCGCACATCGCGCGCGAAGGTCACCTGCGCAATCGCGGCGCAGCGCGCTACTACGTGACGCTCCCGTTCACAGCCCCGTTCGCCGATCCGTTAATCTACGAAGACCCGGACGTGCTCGCCGTAGTCGAACGACTCGCCGGGCACGACTTCACTATGGTGCAACTGGCGACGGACACGCCGCTCGTCGGCTCCGAGCATCAGGACGTGCACCGCGACACGCCGCCGCTCTTCCCCGAAACAGGCCGCGAGACGCCGCCCTATCAACTTGCGGTAAACTTCCCGCTCGTCGAGGTGACGCCGGAGAACGGCCCTTTCGAGGTGGCGCGCGCAACGCACATGCTGCCGAAAGAGGAAGCGTTGCATCTAATCGAGACGGGCGAGCGGAAACTCGAATCGTTGCCGATGAAACTCGGCGACGTGATTATTCGCGACGTGCGCGCCCTTCATCGAGGCACGCCGAATCGAACCCGCGAGCCGCGCCCGATGGTCGTCATCGGCTACAGTCGCCGCTGGCTGTTTCGTCCCGAAGTGACGATCCACATCCCTCGCGCGGTGCACGAAACGCTGTCGGAACGCGCGCGGCAAATGCTGCGCTTCAACCCGGTCGTCGAATCGCTCGACGATCTGCCGGAGACGGAGATTTATCAAGCGTTCGCGTACTAGAATGATAAAGCTTAGTTGGAAAGTTTAATTTGAAAGTAGGAATTTTTAAGATTATGAGTGAACCCGAAGACTTCTCCGAAGAGATTATCGGCGATCAAGATGAAGCATTTGACGAAACCGGCGAGTTGGCGGAAGAGGATGCGGACGAAGACGAAGAGTTTTTCGAGGTGCGCACCGCCGTCATGCAGAAGAACGAACTGCTCGCGCTCCTGAGCCTGAAAATTTCCGCGGAGGGCGGGCGCATCGTGCGCGTTGACCCGCGCCAGCGCGTGCCCTCCGCCCAAACCTACGAAGACGCAGAGGCCGCCACACACTGGTTCAACCGCAGCCTCGCCACCAGCCGGCGCAACGGCTGGAACGTCATCTACGACGGCGAGCCTTCCTTCGGTTAAAAATCATTAGTCCGCATCACAAAACTACCTCCTGCTTTCCTTCGCGCCCTACGTTTTAGCTTTGCGCCTCCAGCGTGAAAATCCGTTCTCGCCAAGGCGCAAAGTTAAAGCGTAGGGCGCGAAGGAAAACTCGAAGCGTTGAATTGTGCTCGCCTCGCGCTCCCGCGCTTTTGGAGCGAATTGCATCTGCATGTACGGCAGGCTGTCAGCCTGCCGTACACCCATCCTGAAACCTCAAATAAAGTTGCAACCAAATGCTGCGCCGGGTTGTCTAACCCGCAAGCGCGGCTTTTTGTCTGAAACAAACTCCACTGCGAGTCGTTATATAAAGTATGCCGTCCACGAACTCCGGCGGCGCATTTCGCCGAAAATCCTTCTTCGAGCAAACGACATAGAGCAGAGGCCGGGAACGTTTGAACACCATCAGAACTCTCATCGTCGACGACGAATCGCTGGCGCGCGAGCGTATCAAGCGTTTTCTTTCGAGCGAGCGCGACATCGAAACGCTCGGCGAGTGTGCCGACGGGCGCGAAGCCGTCGCCGCCATCCAGTCGCTCAAACCCGACCTCGTGTTTCTCGACATACAGATTCCCGAACTCGACGGCTTCGGCGTCGTCGAAGCCGTCGGCGTCGAACAGATGCCCGCCGTCATCTTCGTCACAGCCTACGACCGTTACGCCCTGCGCGCGTTTGAAGTCAACGCGCTCGACTATCTGTTGAAGCCTTACAACCGCGAGCGTTTTCGCAAAGCCGTGGAACGCGCCCGCGCGCAACTGTCGAACGGGGCGCGGGGCGAACTCAACGAGCGGCTCTTATCGCTGCTGCAAAATCTCAAGACCGAACAGAAGCATCTTGAGCGTTTGATGATCAAATCCTCCGGGCGCGTCTTTTTCCTCCGCACGGAAGAGATTGATTGGATCGAAGCCGAAGGCAACTACCTGCGCCTGCACGTCGGGCGCGAACGCCATCTCCTGCGCGAGACGATGAACCGACTCGCCTCCAAACTCGACCCCGACAAATTCCTGCGCATACACCGTTCGACGCTCGTGAACATCGAACGCATCAAAGAACTGCAACCGCTTTTTAGCGGCGACTACGTCGTCATCCTGCGCGACGGCAAACAGTTGACCCTGAGCCGCAGCTACCGCGACAAATTGTTGGAGTTGTTTGAAAAATCCTCCTGACCCGCCCGGCGTTCCTTAAATCGCGCCGCGTCTCTTAAGCTGCGTCGCGTCTCACTTCAATCGTGAAGCGTCCCCGACGCACGGTGCTCGTCTCTCTCATCACAAAAATCCATCCGTTCGTCCTCAACAAAGCACCGCTCGTCACATTTTTATTGTCCGCACGAGTCGCGTAGTCCAAACTCCGGTCCAGACATTCTCGCGCTCGTGTCTCGGCGTAGTCTCGCGGGAGACCTTGGCTGCGACGGCACATGGGCGCGAGAATGATTTTCCGTTGACGGCGACATGGGAAACACAGTCGTCGCCGCGCCAGAGCTTACAGGAAGACAGACACGCATCGCCGGAACGCCCACCGGACACTGATGCGTGTCTTTTTGTTTTTGCCCGAAGTGCGGCAGGCCGCGCGCCTGTCGCCGCTTGCCGGTAGGAGGTGGACATGAAACG
>DASYMM010000083.1:0-4137 GCA_036009085.1 Pyrinomonadaceae bacterium
CGCATCACGGTCGGCGAGGGCATCTCCGGTTGGGTTATCGCCAACGCGCGTTCGATGTGCAACACGCCGCCCGAACTCGACCTCGTCGGTCTCCCCGAAGAAGTTTCCAGCCAGATTCGCGGCGTGCTCGTCTCCCCTCTGATTCGTGAGGATGGAGCGTTCGGCGCGATTACCGTCTATTCAAAGGCGCGCGCAACCTACACGACCGAACACGTCCGACTGCTCGAATCGGTTTCGCAGCACGCGTCCGTCGCGCTCAACAACGCTTTGACTTTTGAGAAGACCAAAGAGAGCGCACTCACAGACCCGCTGACAGACCTCCCGAACGCGCGCTCCTTCCATCTCGCGCTCGAACAACGCATCGCAGAGTGCCAGCGGCTCAACCGTGAACCGCTCTCCGTCCTGAGCATGGACTTGGACAACTTCAAGCAGATTAACGACACGCACGGCCATGCCATCGGTGACCGCTTGCTGGCAAGCCTGGCCGCTATCGTGAAAAAGCAGTTCCGGCAGATGGACATACTGGCGCGTTACGCTGGCGACGAGTTCGTCGCCATCATGCCGATGGCTTCGGGCGACGTGGCCGAGATGGTGGCCGAGCGCATTCGTTCCGCCGTCGAGTCGCACGAGTTCACGATCCGCACCGGACGCACGACGCGCATCGGCATCAGCATCGGCATCGCCTGTTTCCCCGGCGACGGCGAATCTTCCGAATCGCTCCTCTCGCGCGCCGGGCAAAACATGCAGCAAGACAAACACATGCGCAAACTCAACCCTCCCGCCTCGACGCAAAACATGACGCTCACGCTCGACTCTTTCAGATAACCGCCGCGCACCTTCCAACGTTCAAACCTTCACGGCGCACCCTGAATCCGTTTCAAGGTGCGCCGTGTTGCGTCTTTCCCTGCCCCTTTTTATTGCTTTTGCGCAGCGGCGCGCATCTCGCGTATAATCCCGCTTGCTATCAAAACCGTATAGAGCAGTGGTTTGGGTCAGGGAGCGTAGCAGACGCTTCCGGCGCGCGGTCTACGTGTCGCCGGCGACCCTCGAACGCCAGTCCTTGAGAGAATACTTTCATGAGCGAACTTAAAGTGACACCGTTGAAACCGCGCGGGGAATCCGAGGGTCAAGCGACCGCCACCGGCGTCGCCGAACCGGAGCGAACCGACACCATCAACCCGGACGAACTGCGCGAGGAACACGCGAACCGGCAGCAGCACCTGCACGAACAGATCGAGGAACTCGACCGCGAGACGCTGCAAAAAATTCTCTACCAGATGGTGCTCATCCGGCGTTTTGAAGAGAAGGCGGCGGAAGCCTACACGCTCGGCAAGATCGGCGGCTTCTGCCATCTCTACATCGGGCAGGAAGCGGTCGCCGTCGGCGCGCTCTCCGCGATCCGACCGGACGATTACGTGATGACGAGTTACAGAGACCACGGCCACGCACTCGCACGCGGCACTTCGGCTGACGAAGTGATGGCCGAACTTTACGGCAAAGCGGGCGGCTGCTCGGCGGGCAAGGGCGGCTCGATGCATCTCTTCGACTCGGACGCGCATTTTCTCGGCGGCCACGGCATCGTCGGCGGCCAGATTCCGCTCGCCACGGGCGTCGCTTTCGCCGCGAAGTACAAGGGCACGGGTCAGGTGTCGCTCGTCTTCTTCGGCGAGGCGGCAGTGAATCAGGGCGCGCTCCACGAATCGTTCAACATGGCGCAGCTTTGGAAACTCCCCTGCATCTACTTCTGCGAAAACAACCAGTACGGCATGGGCACGTCGCTTGCCCGCGCGATGTCTCTGCAAGACGTGTCGCAAAAGGCGCACGCTTACGGCATGGCCTCCGAGTTTGTTGACGGCATGGACGTGCTCGCCGTCCGAGAGGCGACCGTGCGCGCCGTCGAACGCGCACGCAAAGAATCGCTCCCGACGCTCATCGAAGTTCGCACCTATCGCTTCATGGGTCACTCCATGTCCGACCCCGGCAACTATCGCACGCGCGCCGAAATCGAAAAGCATCAGGAACGCGACCCCGTCAAACTCTTCTCCGACAGTCTCAAACATAAGGGCATCTTGGACGATGCCGCGCTCAAAGAACTCGAAGCTCGCGTGCGCGGCGAGGTGGAACACTCCGTCAAGTTTGCGGAAGAAAGCCCGCTGCCCGCGCCCGAAGAACTCTTCACGCACATCTATGCGAATCCGCCGGGGAGGTAGCAAACGTTGAGAAAGACGCTGATCATTTCGCTGCTCCTGCTGGCCGCCGTCTCCGTGTCAGCGCAGCAACAAGCGGCATGGCCGGAGGTCGCACCGCCGGAAGAGGAGTTTACGGTGCGCATGCCTGCGAGCGAGCGCGAGGTCTCACGCGTGCTGCCTTTCGCGGACGAGTTAAAGCTGGTGCGCCCCGTCTACGAAGTCTCCTACGACGGACTGCACTTCATGGTGGTGTCGTTCGACAAGTGGAAACAGAAGGGTCAGCCCGAACTCCTGAAAACTTTCGACGGCTTTTCCGAAGGCTTTGAACATTCTGTGCGCCAAAGCTGGGAGCGAGACGGCAACACGCTTGAGCGCGAAGAAGACTTCACGCTGAAAGGCATGAAGATTCGCCCGTACCAAGTCCGCATGAGCGGAAAAAAAGGCGTGGCGCGCCTCTACGAAGCCCCGCAGCATTTCTACGCCGTCGTGGTTTTGGGCGCGACGTATGGCGACGCCAGAGTTGATCGTTTTCTCAAGAGCTTCAAAGTGAAGACTGTCGAACCCATGCCGGAGCGGACTGATGACCCGGACGATTTGACTGCCTTGATGAACATGGTTTCCCCCTCGCCCGTCGTACAGACGCCGCAGCCGACCGACGAGCCCTGGCCGATTGACCGCCCCGGGCGCAGGCCGCGCGCGCCGATTTCCGGCGGCGTGCTGAATGGTAGAGCGATCAGCAAACCCGAACCGCCATATCCGGCCATCGCCAGAGCGGCGCGTGCTTCGGGAATAGTGACCGTGCAAATTACCTTTGACGAGGAAGGCAAGGTTATCTCGGCGAATGCGGTGGGCGGGCATCCTTTGTTACAACAGGCAGCCGTGCAAGCGGCCTACAAGGCGCGATTTGCCCCGGTACGCCTCTCAGGCCAGCCGGTCAAGGTCAGCGGGCTGCTCACTTATAATTTCGTGCTTTCGACGTTGTCGAGTCCGCCCGATAGTTAAATGTATTTTGAGCGCAAAATGAGTTTGCGGGAGGTTTGTTGAATGGCTGTAATCACGATTCGCGAGGCTTTGAATCAGGCGTTGAGCGAAGAGATGCACCGCGACGAGAACGTGTTTTTGCTCGGCGAAGAAGTGGCTGCATATCAGGGCGCGTACAAAGTTTCAAAGGGACTGCTGGAAGAGTTTGGCGAGAAGCGCGTGATTGATTCGCCGATCACGGAACTCGGTTTCGCAGGTCTCGGCGTCGGCGCGGCGATGGTCGGCCTGCGCCCCGTGATCGAGTTTATGACTTTCAACTTCTCGATCCTCGCCACCGACCAGATCATCAACTCCGCGGCCAAGATGCTCTACATGTCGGGCGGGCAGTTCAAAATCCCCATCGTCTTTCGTGGCCCGAACGGTTCGGCCTATCAAGTCTCTTCGCAACACTCGCAGGCGCTCGAATCGTGGTACGCGCACTTCCCCGGCCTCAAGGTCGTCATGCCTTCAACCGCCGCCGACGCGAAGGGCTTGCTCAAGAGCGCGATCCGCGACGACGATCCGGTAATCTTCATGGAGCAGGAGCGCATGTACGGCATGAAGGGCGAAGTGCCGGACGACGCGGACTTCACGATCCCGCTCGGCGTCGCAGACATCAAGCGCGAGGGCAAGGATGCTACCATCGTCGCGCGCTCGCTGACCGTGCCGCTCGCTCTGAAAGCGGCGGAGGAGTTGGAGAAAGACGGCCTCAGCGTCGAGGTGGTTGACCCGCGCACGATCCGCCCGCTCGATATTGACACGATCATCAACTCGGTGAAGAAAACGAATCGCGTCGTCGTAGTCGAAGAATCGCATCCGTTCTGCGGGGTCGGCGCGGAGATCAGCGCGCAGATCATGGAACGCGCTTTCGATTACCTCGATGCTCCCGTCAAGCGGCTCTCAAGCGCGGATGCTCCGATGCCTTACG
>DASYMM010000084.1:0-4509 GCA_036009085.1 Pyrinomonadaceae bacterium
CGCACGCGCCGCGCGCTACAGCGAGCGCAGCGAAACTCTGGCCGAGCCTGTGCCGCCCGTCGCCGATGCGCAACCCGAAAGCCACGCGCTCACGGATGCGGAGGTGCAGGCGACGCTCGGCGATCTGCTTCTGCACGCAGCCCGCGCCGACGACGCCGAAGAATATCTCTCACGCGCTTTGAAATGGGATGCCACGCTCGCGTCGGCTCATAGCTCGCTCGGCCTTCTGCGTCTCCAACAAAATCGCCTGAGCGAGGCGAGAGAGCATCTGGCGCGCGCCATCAGCGTCGAGCCTGAGAATCATCTCGCGCACTTTTATTACGCGGACGTGCTGCGCCGCGAAGGCTTGGACACGGAGTTGACCGTCACGGGCTACGCCGCGACGACACGCCTGATTCGCGCCGAACTCAAACGCGTCATCGAACTCGCGCCGAACTTTCTCGAAGCCTACGCCCTGCTCGGCCTCGTAGATGTCGAACGCAGCCCGCAGGTGGACGAGACATTCGCCTTGCTCCGACGCGCCGCCGCGCTCGCGCCGAAACGTCAGGAGTTCGACTTGCTCCTGGCGCAACTACACCTGCGGCTGGAAGCCTTCGCACGCGCGCGGCAGATATTGGAGCCGCTCGCGCGCGACCCGCGTTCGGCACGCACGCGCGCCGAAGCGCAGGCGTTGCTCGAACGCGTGGCGGCGAACGAAGCTCTGGCCGCGTTGCAGCACAAGGCAGCACCAAGTATCGCGCCGGACGCCGGGACGACGAGCACGCCCGCAGCCATCGGCGCGACGGGTACGAGGCCGGAGGGCGACGCCGCCGAGACGACGCCTGACGCCGCAACGACGCCCGCCGCCGAAACGTTGCCCTGTGATATGCCGCAGCCCGGCCCGCAGTTCAAGCCGCTGCGCTTTGACGGGCAGCAGGCGTGCGGCCAACTCGTCAGCGTCGAATGCGAGGACGCGGGCGGCGTCACGCTTCTGGTCGAGACGCCCGAGGGCACTTTGAAACTGCGCAGCCACGCGCTCAACCGCATACGCTTCGTCAGCTACACGGCTGACGTGCGAGGCCGCGTCGAGTGCGGCCTGCGCACGCGCGCCAATCCCGTCCTCGTCACCTATCGCCTGTCGAAGGACGCGCGCATAGCCGACGGGGAAGTGCTCGCCGTCGAGTTCGTCCCGCCCGATTGGGTTCACTAAGAAACTTGAAAATAACTAAAAGTCCCGTAGGGACGATTGCAAACCGCTTCTAAAACTTTTCAACTTCACAACGCACGCGCGGCTGCAACTCCGCAATCTCTTCCTTGCTGCACGCGCCCGCGCCGTGCAAGGCGTTGGCCGCTCCGGCGGCCACGGCGAGCGCGCCCGACTCCTGCATCGTCCAACCGCGCCGGAGTCCAAAGGCGAGTCCGGCCAGCGTCGCATCGCCGCTCCCCACGCTGTTCGCCGCCGCAACGCGCGGCGCGTCGAATCTATAGCGCGCGTCTCCCGAATCAAGCACCGCGCCCTGCGCGCCGAGCGTGATCATCGCAGACTCCGCGCCCCGTCCGCGCAACTCCCGTGTCGCACGCGCCGCCCCGTCGAAATCCGTGACGGCAGGCGCGTGCAAAAGTTCCGACGCCTCCGCCCCGTTGATTTTGACGAGGAAGGGACGCGCTTCGAGCGCGAGCCGGAGCGGCGCGCCCGCGCAGTCGAGCAACACGCGCTTGCCGCACGACCGCGCCGCTTCGATCAACTGCGCATAAGTATCGGCCGGCAGGTTCGGAGGAAGGCTGCCCGTGATGACGACGAACTCTGCGCCCGGAAGCGAACGCGCGTAGCCGGTCTCGAAACGGCGAAACTCTTCGTCGCCGATACTTGCGCCGGGGGCGTTGATGACGGTCTGCTCGCGTCGGCTCCGGTCATTAATGATCAGGCACGTGCGGCTCTCTCCACGGACGCGCGTTGAGCGCAACTTGATCCCCTCCGCGCGCAAACCCTCCTCGATCAATTCGCCCGCGCTGCCGCCCGTGAAACCCAGAAGCCGCGAAGGCTCGCACAGAGTCTTGAGCACGCGCGCGACGTTGACGCCCTTGCCGCCCACCTGTCGCCGCTCGCCGAGCGAACGCTGCACCTCTCCCGCGCGCAACTCGTCCACCTCGACAAGATGATCCACGGCGAGATTGAGATTGACGATCAGGATCATAAATTCGCGCGACCGAGCCGGACGCCTCACACCACCAACTCGACGATGCTTGCGCGGCAACTCTTTCCGCGCACCGTGAGACGTGCGACGGAGACGGGCAACTTGAAACGACGCGCCCCCGCGCTCCCCGGGTTCAGGTACAGCACGCCGTCCGCGCCTCGCGCGCTCGAAGGGCGATGCGAATGGCCGCTCACGACGATGTCGAAATTCGACGCCGACGGGTCGAGCGCGAGTTCCTGCAAGGCGTGTAGGAGATACAGTTTGACCTCGCCGATTTTAACAATTTCTGTCTCGGCGATTTCCTGCGCCCAAGCCTCGCGGTCGTTGTTGCCGCGCACGGCGACGACGGGCGCGATGGCGCGTAGCGCGTCGAGCACTTCGGGTCGCCCGATGTCGCCCGCGTGCAGGATCAAATCCACTCCGGCCAGCGCCTTGAGCGCTTCGGGGCGCATCAAACCATGCGTGTCGGAAATAATGCCGACGAGATATTTGTCTTGCGGCGGCAATGTAACGGACATGAAACTTTACAGGCCCCTGAGTAGCGTCTCGTTTTCAGCCGTCTTCCTTCGTGGCTTCGTGTCTTTGTGGTGAATGTATTTGAACCAGCACTCACCACGAAGCCACGAAGGAAGACAGAGGACAAATTGATCAATACACTATCCGTTGCGGCGCGTCATTCTTCCGACAAGTTTTCCCTGTAGAAGTTCGGGCGCGGTGGTTTAAGGAGTTGAAGTTGGCGATGTTGAATTACATTGATCTCTTGCTCGTCGCGCTCGTGCTCCTGAGCGCGTTTTATGGCTGGTATCGCGGGTTCATCCACGGCCTGCTCGATCTGCTGCGCTGGATCGGGAGCCTGCTCCTTGGCTTGCGCTTCTACCAGCCCATCGCGCGCTGGCTCGCGCCCCACTTCGACTGGGCGGAGGCTTGGGACAGACCCGTCGCGTTTCTCTTGACCGCGTTCGTCGCCGGTCTGCTGATTCAACTCCTAGGCTCCGCGCTCCTGCGCCGTCTGCCGAAAGACGTGCACGAGCGGCGTCTGAATCGCATCTTCGGCATCGTGCCCGGCGCGGTGAGCGGCCTCATCACAGCGGCCATCGCCGCCGCGCTTTTGATGTCCGCGCCGCTCCCTGATGCGTTGCAAACGCGCGCACGCGAGAGCGCGCTCGCCAACCGTCTCGCCGCTTCGACCGAACAACTCGAAACCGCGCTCGCGCCCGTCTTCAACGACGCCATCGCGCAGACCTTGAACCGCCTGACCATCAAGCCGGAATCGAACGAGAGCGTCGAACTGCCTTTCAAAGTTGCAGACACGAAGCCGAGGCCGGAACTCGAAGCGCAGATGCTCGAACTCGTCAATCGTGAACGCGTCACCGCCGGACTCGCGCCGCTCGCGGCAGACGACGAACTGAGAGAAGTGGCGCGTCGTCATTCGTCAGACATGTTCGCGCGCGGCTACTTCGCGCACGTCACGCCCGAAGGCCGCGACCCCTTCGCGCGCATACGCGAAGCCGGTTACACCTTCCGCACCGCAGGCGAAAACCTCGCGCTCGCGCCCACGCTCTCCATCGCCCACACGGGCTTGATGAACTCGCCCGGCCATCGCGCCAACATCCTCCGCCCACAATTTGGCCGCGTCGGCATCGGCATCATGGACGGCGGCCGTCGCGGCCTGATGGTGACGCAGAACTTCCGCAATTAGGGAAAGACTGTCCGTTGTCAGTAGTCAGTTGCCCGGTGTTTTGTGCCGCCCGATCTTGAATGATTGATTTTCAGCCTGACGCTGGCCGAGCACATGCAACGGACTACTGACAACGGACAGCTTTTCAAACTCTCTGCGATTCCGGCACGAGCGACTTGTGGATGTGGATGGCGGCCATCGCGCCTTCGGCGGCGGCGACGACGGCGAGTTGCGACTTGGGCGTGAGGTCGCCCGCCGCATAGACGCCCGGCACGCTCGTCTGTTGGTCTTCGTCCACCCAGACCAGCCCGCACTCTTCGTCAATCCGGCAGCCGAGCATCTCGTGGAGAGTCGAAGCAGGCTCGGTGCCGAGGTTGAAGAAGAGCGCGTCGCATTCGAGCGCGTCGCCGTCCTCAAAACGCACGTGCGTGATCTGTTTCGTCCCGGCGTCGCCTTCCAACTTCTCTATGCGCTGATTCGTGACGGGGATGTTGAACTCGGAGAGCTTCGCGCGGTGCTCGTCCGTGATGTCGCCCGCGTCGCCGTTGGTGAGGATGGTGAGTTTGTCCGTCCAAGTCAGGAGTCCGAGCGTGAAGCCGACGGCGTGCTTGCCGCGCGAGACGACGGCGATGCGTTTGCCCGTTGCTTCAAAGCCGT
>DASYMM010000085.1:0-4087 GCA_036009085.1 Pyrinomonadaceae bacterium
CCGGAGATCGCGTCGGCCGTCGAAGCGCGCAGCCGCGAACTCGAAACCGACGGCTATCACGCGCAGGTTCACTCTTCGCCCGATGCCTTCCCGCTCTTCATCCACATCGAAGGCGCGCGCCGCGCCCTCACGCGAAACAGCGAAGGCCGCTATCAAGCGAAGGGTGCGAAGGAGGGCGAAACTTACACGGCGGAAGAACTCGCGGAGTTGGCCGCGCGCGAGCCTGAACGCTTCAGCCCGAACGTCACGCTGCGCGCCGTCGTGCAGGATTACCTGCTGCCGACCATCGCCTACTTCGGCGGCGCAGCCGAGATCGCCTACTTCGCGCAGACCGGCGAAGTTTATCGTCTGCTCGCCAGACCCGCGACGCCCATTCTGCATCGCGCCAGTCTCACCTTCGTCGAACGCCGCACGGGGCGCACGCTCGAACGCTACAACCTGCAACTCGCGGACTTCTTCGCCGGACTCGACGCAGTGATCGCGCGCGTCGTTGAAGAACATCTCGGCGCGGAACAGGCGCACGCCTTCGACCGCGCCGGGGCAACCATCGAGGGCGCGCTCGCCGAACTCGGCGAAAACCTACGCCGCTTCGACCCGACGCTCGCCGACGCGCTCACGCACGGCACGCAGAAGATCGAGCATCAACTCGCGGGCTTGCGCACGCGCTTTCATCGCGCCCAGATGGCGCGCGACCGCGCCGCCCATCGCCAACTCGAACGCGCCTACGCCGCCCTCTACCCCGAAAAAACTTTGCAGGAGCGGCATCTCAACATCACCTCTCTCTACGCGCGCCACGGTCGCTACTGCCTCGACTGGATTTACGATGCCATTGACCTCGGCTCCGTCGAACACCAAATTGTTTACTTGTGAAGCCGTCAGCCGTCAGCCGTCAGCAATCAGCCAAGGCAAAAACTGATTGCTGACGGCTGACGGCTGATTGCTGACGGCTGATTGCTCATCATGTCTAAGATTCGTGTTTTATCAGATCATCTCGCAAATCAAATTGCGGCGGGCGAGGTGGTGGAGCGTCCCGCGTCGGTGGCGAAGGAGTTGGTGGAAAATTCGATTGACGCGGGGGCGCGGCGCATCGAGTTGGACGTGGAAGCGGGCGGGCGCAGACTGTTGCGCGTTTCGGACGACGGCGAGGGGATGACGCAGGACGATGCGCTGCTGGCCTTCGAGCGTCATGCCACGTCGAAGATCAGCACGGCGGACGATCTCAGCCAGATCAGCACGCTCGGCTTTCGCGGCGAGGCTCTGGCGTCCATCGCCTCGGTCGCACGCGTCGAACTCATCACGCAGATGGAGGGGGAGGCGGAAGGCACGCGCGTGCTTGTCGAAGGCGGGCGCATACGCGACGTGAAGCCTGCGGCGCGCCCGCGCGGCACGACCATCACCGTGCGCGATCTCTTCTTCAACGTCCCCGCGCGGCGCAAGTTCCTGCGCTCGGAAGCGACGGAGAGTTTTCACCTGACGAGCCTCGTCACACACTACGCGCTCGCGCACCCGGAAATCGCGTTCGTGCTGACGAACAACGGGCGCGAATCTCTGCGCGCAGAGGTGGCCGCCAACCTGCGCGAACGCGCTTACCAAATCTTCGGCGCGGAATTTCTCGACAGTCTACTGGAAGTCGGCGGCGGACAGGCGCAGATCGCGCGCGTCTCAGGTTACGTGTCTGCGCCGCGCGAGCGTCGCACGTCGCGCGACGCGCAATACCTGTTCGTCAACGGTCGTTACGTGCGCGACCGTCTCGTCAGCCGCGCGCTCGGCGAAGGCTATCGCACGGTGCTGCCGCACGGCGTCTACCCGGCCGCGCTCCTGTTTCTCGAAGTGCCGCTCGCGGAGGTTGACGTGAACGTGCACCCGGCGAAGACCGAGGTGCGCTTTCGACGCGGCTCGGCCATCGCCGACGCCGTGCGCGAAGCCGTGCGCGCCGCGCTCGCCGCGGGCGGCTACGTTCGTCTATCGGACAACGCGGGCGAGCGGGAGGAGCGAAGCGTAGGGGCGCGGAGTTTGAATGAGTTCGCGAGCGTTGAAGGAGCGGGTGGTGAAGCGTCGGACAGCGGCGGCGATGCCGCGTGGCGCGCGAAGGTTGAGCCGCAACTGCCGCAGCAAGAGCCGATGGAGTTCGGCTTCACGCCGCCGACGGACGACGAGTTGTTACTGTCGAGCCAGGAATTTGCCGAGCGCGCACAGTCGCTTCCGCAGCCAGCGCGCGCCGCGCTCGATGCGATGGCGCGCAACGCGGGAGCAACTTCGCCGGAAGGCGTGGAGCACGTCGCCATGCGCGGCGCACACGACCCGGACGCTTCCGCGCCGGCGACGGATGAACTCGCGCTCGGACGCGAAGCGCAGGATGAACATGCGACGCCGCGCGCGGATAGCGCAACGCCACGCGTTGATAACGTGACGCCGCGCGCGGATGTCGCCGGGGCGCGTGAGTCGAATCCTGCGCCCGCGTCGAAGGCGGGAAGCGCGTCGTCGCTGCCGCCGCTCAATTCAATCGCGGGGGCTATGTATGAAGTTGAAGTCGAAGCCGTCTCGACGAACATTCGCCCGCTCTATCAACTCGAAGAGAGCTATATCATCGCCATTGACGCGGAGGGCATGTTGCTGATTGACCAGCACGCGGCGCACGAGCGCGTCCTCTTCGACAAATACCGCAAGCTCGAACAGACGCGCGCAGCCGAATCGCAACAACTCCTGATGCCCGAAACCTTCGACCTCACGCCCGCGCAAGCCGCCGCCTTCGACACCGTCGCCGAAGAACTCGAAACTTACGGCTTCAGCCTGATGCGCCTGTCGGGTCGCACGGTCGCAATCAAGGCCGTGCCCGCAGACCTCCCTGCGAGCGAGGCGCGCAACATGCTCGCCGAAGTCTTGGAGACGGTTGAGTCCGAACGGCGCGGCGCGGCGCGCGAGACTTTGCGCGAGCGCGTGGCCGCCTCGCTCGCCTGTCGCGCTGCGATCAAGGTCAACATGCCGCTCGCGCCCGAGAAGATGCGCTGGCTCATAGACCGCCTGCTCAACACCTCTTCGCCCACCACCTGCCCACACGGACGCCCCGCCATCCTCCGCCTCACCACGCGCGACATCGAGCGCGGTTTCCATCGCCCCTAGAATTGATGCGCAACATAACGTCCGGCGTTACTAAGAGCGTGTTTTAAAAGCATGTTTCATGCGAGACGAGCGAGCATGAGTCGAATCATGGCTACGTAAACCATCGCTTCGCTCGTCTCTGGCAACGCTTCATAATCTTTGCTCAAACGACGATGAAACCCCAGCCACGCAAACGTCCTCTCGACCACCCAGCGGCGGGGCAAGACCTCGAATCCTTTCTGCCCCTCGCGCCGCCTGACGACTTCCAGTCGCAGCTTGCGGCGCGGGCGCAGGTCGCGGACCCACTGTGGCAGTCCCGTCCGGTTATAGACCGAATCAGCCCACATCAAGCGCAACCGACTAAAACGGTTGCGGACCTTCGTCAGCACGTGCCGCGCCCCATCGTAGTCCTGAACGCTGGCCGCATGCACTACGACCACCAGCACCAACCCCAGCACATCAACGAGCAGATGTCGTTTCCGGCCAGCGACTTGCTTGCCAGCATCAAAGCCGCGTTCGCGCCCGCCGCGGTTAGTCGTCTTCACGCTCTGCGAATCGAGGATGGCCGCCGAGGGCTGCGAGTGGCGGCCTTCGGCCCGCCGCACCAGCGAGCGCAGACGGTCGTTGATGCGCTGCCACACGCCGCTCATGCGCCACTGTCGGAAGTAGCCGTAGACGGTCTCCCACGGCGGATACTCGCGCGGCAGATAACGCCAGGCGCAGCCCGTGCGGTCGAGGTAGAAGATAGCGTTCAAGAGCAGGCGCATATCAGTGGAGCGGCGTCGCCCACCGGGCTTGGCCCGAGGGAGCAGGGGTTTGATAAGATTCCATTCTTGGTCGGCGAGGTCGCTTGGGTAGAGTTGGTAGCTCATACCCGTATGCTACCTCAGCCGACCGAGACCTTCTAAAACACGCTCTTAGATGTTCGTCAACAACTTTCATCCCGTCTTCCTTTGCGCCTCTGCGCCTTTGCGTGAGAATAATTTCA
>DASYMM010000086.1:0-19907 GCA_036009085.1 Pyrinomonadaceae bacterium
CACCGTCAAGTCGGGGCGGCCTTTGATGCCAAGCTCGATCTTGTGAAACTTGGGCGCGCCGCTCGTGCCCGTTTCGATGCCTTCCGGTCGCCACGCGAGCAGGTAGTAGTTGGCCGTTTCGTTCAGGGTCTTCGACACCGCCGCCTCAAGCCCGTTGTTGTTGAGGAGCGCGCGCCCGCCAGTGTCTTCGGCCAGCCCGCGCAAGACTTCTTGCGTCGCGCTCACTTCCGCCGTCGAGTTGTAACCGGAGTAGGCGTTTGCCGTCGGGCTGCCCGATTCGCGCGCGAGGTCCGGGACGCCCGCGCTGCTCGCATCCTGCATGCCGACGACGAGACCGCGCGCGTCGAGCGTATAGACGACCGTGCCGGAGCGCGCGGCGGCATCAATCACGCGTTGCAGTTTGCGCGCGCTGTCGCCTTCCTGATTGTCGAACATGAAGCCGTTAGAGATGTAGAAGAGCGTCTGTCGCCCCGCCGCTGCGGAGCCGCGCGCACGCACGACGCCTTCGAGCGTCGAGATAGTCGCCGCGCTCAGGAGCGCAGCCTGTCGGCGGATGTGGCGCGCGCGATTACGAATCATGTTTTCCGCCACGTTGCGCGGAAACGAGTTTGGGCTGTTCTCAAAGATCACTTGCTGGATCAAATATTCGAGCGCGCCCGGATCGCCTCGATCCACGGCCAACGCCTGATACTCGGTCATCGGCGGGCGTTCGGTGTCGAGCGCGGCCTGCGCTTGATATTTGAGTCGGCGGACGGCTGCGCGCAGCACCGCGCGGTCGTTCGTGAACTGTTGCAGAAACCCGACCTGCCCGCTCGCCGAAGAGACGAGCACTTCCATCCCCGGCGTCATTTCCCCCTCGATGAACTTCGAGATCACCCCGCGCGCACGCTCGACGCCTTCGGGCGTGAGATGAAAATCGTCAACGAAGAAGATTACCGTGCGCCCGCGTTCGACGGAGGCGGAGGCAGTTCTGCCGTCAATCTTCTCGCCGCGTGCCGCCGCGATGCGCGCCGCTTCCGTGGAACTGCCCGCCGTGACGCGCTCGAAGAAGAGCACCGGCTGCACCTTGCCGTCAACTTTCAACTCGAACTGCTCGCGCCCCAAGCCCTCGAAGAACTGCCCTTTCTTATCAACTACAGACACGTCCGTCTGCACGAGGCTCGTGCTGACGCGCAGGACATCTTCCGCCGGATCGTCCTGCTGCTGTTGCTGCGGCGTCGGCTGCTGCTGCGGTGTTGGCGTCGGCTGCGTTTGCTGCCGCTGTGGTGGCGTCGGTTGTTGTGTGCGAGGCGTCTG
This sequence comes from Pyrinomonadaceae bacterium, assembly GCA_036009085.1. Lineage (GTDB taxonomy): Bacteria > Acidobacteriota > Blastocatellia > Pyrinomonadales > Pyrinomonadaceae > JAIVJZ01. The sequence goes on from DASYMM010000086.1 coordinate 1,297, forward strand.
CTGCGCGAACGCGGGCAGCCCCCCGGCGGCCAGCAGCCAGGCGAGCGCGAGGCGTGGAAAGAGTGTCTTCATGAAAGAACTGTACGAGGTAAAACTTTTCATAGGTCACTTCATAGGTCATTTGGAAGCGCAGAGCGGCGTCGGCGTTTGCACTGCTCGTCATGGTTAAATCGGCGTCTGCCGTCGCGCGTCGCGCCGGGAATCGGGGCGCGCAAAGCCGTGCAGCCGCAGGCGTCGAAACGTTAGCCTAACATGTCTGAAAACTTTTTTCCCTTCGCGGGATGGCCGAGAGCAACGCAACCGGCGCGACGAGCAAAAGCCACATCATCCGACCCAGACCGAAATGTTCGGCAAACAGGCCGAGCGCGAACGGGACAAAGACGCCGACCATCCCCGCAAGGTTGTTGAGCGCGAGTGCCGCGCCGCTTCGTTCGGGCATCGCCGAGTAGAGTTGCGCCTTGAGAATCGAATACCAACCGGCGTTCGTGATGCCGATCAGTCCGAGCAGGACGAGCTTCAACGCACCGTTCGGCGCGAGCAGAAAGGCCGGGAAGAGACAGAGCATCACACCCGCGCTCCAACGCAGGTACCGGAGGCCGCGCACACGTTCAAGGAGCGGGATGAGCAAAAAGTCGCCGCCGAGTCCAACGCCCGTCCAGACGGCAATTGCCGCCGCTGCGCCCGCTTCGTTCATGCCGACCACGTCAACGAAGTAGAGCGCGAGAAAACCGTGAAAGCCGTCGAGCATGAGATCAGAGACTTCCAGCAGCAAGAGCCAACGCCGCACATCAGGACGACGAAGCGCGCGGAGAGCTTCGAGCGCGCCCTGTTTGAGACTGACGTGATCATGCCGCGTGTCTGTCGCGTCGGCTGCGGGCGCGTCGAAAATAAAACGGCGCGCGGCCACGACGAGCAACACGGAGACGGCGGACATCACGCCGAACCACACGCGCCAACTCGCGCCCGCCGTGGAGACCGTCGCATTCAACGCGAGCGAACCTGCGACGACGCCGAGCGAACCGGCGAAAGCCCAGCGCGCCATGTTCTGCTCGCGCCGCGCGGGCGCAGCGTCCATCAGGGCGGCCTGCGACAGACTGACGAACGCGCCCGACGCCGGATTGAACAGCGCGAAAGCCAGCAGCAGAGACGCGAAGCTGTAACTCAGCGCGACGAGCGCGAGCGACAAGACGAAGCCGACTCCGCCCGCGAGGATGATCGCGCGGCGGTGTCGCGTGTCGCCGAGCAGAGCGAGCGGCGGCTCGACCACGTTCCCCAAGAGTTTCGGCACGGCGAGCAGCAGCCCGATCTCCGTGTAGGAGAGCGAGAGGTCGAGGCGTATGAGCGGCCACGCGGCCTGACGCGAGCCGTCAACGAGTTCGTCCAGAAATTCTATCGCGAGGAAAGTGAAAGCGGCGCGACGCAGCGCACGCGCCGTGGCGTTGCGCGCCGGAGTAGGCGGAGGCGGGGCGGAGTTCGCCCGTGCATAGTTCGACATCTGTGGATTCCTCTGTTTCGGAAGTGTGAACGCTTAAAGGGTTGTGAGTGAAAAAAGCGTTCTCCGGGGCGGAGGAATCCACGTGCAGGCAAAGGCATAGCTGAGCCGTCGCGCGAGCGGCGGCGCGTAAGCGGGAAGGACGATTGAATTAGAAAGTTACCAGGGAGGGAACGTCAACGTGATGTTCATGCCATTAAACTCGCTTTCGACCCGGCAATTGATCGAGTTGCATTTTACTCGTTTGATGGCTGATTGCAATTGAAAAGCAGTGACGAGTGACAAGTGACGAGAGAAGGCAAGTCAATCGTAAATAGACGAAGACAGGTTTCCTCTACGTGAAGAGACAAAGACAGTTTTCCTCTATTCACGATTCACGATTTACGTCTTTTCTAACTCGTCACTTGTCACTCGTCACTGCTTTTCAGAGTTCTTCGAGCTTGAGTTGCGTGTCGGCGTTCTTCCACGCGCGCTCAAATTCTTGACGGACGAGTGCGGCGGCGTAAGTTTTCCCCTGCGCCCGCAAACTTTCCGCCAGCCCGAAGAGTGCGCGCCCGTTGCGGCGATTGCGTTCGAGTTCGGCGCGAAAGATGCGTTCCGCTTCCGCGTGTTCGCCGTTTGTGAGGAGCGCGCCGCCGAGCGACTCGCGGGTCGGCGGGTAATACCAGTCGGGCGGTTCGCTGTAAGCGAGCGCGTCTTCAAACGCGACGGCCTGACGCAAAATTTCGACGGCGCGTTTGCGTTCGCCACGCGCGCCCGCCAGCCGCGCGTCGAGGACGAGTTCCGCGATACGCAACACTTCGCGCCCACTGTTTGAGCCGAACCTCGCATCCGCCGGCAGCGCACGCCAGGCGGCGGCTAAAGATTTTTGTTCCGTCAACGCGCGCTCCGTCTGGCCGGTCGCCGTGAAAGCGAGCGCACGCGCCCAGTGCCACAGCGCGTTCGTATAAGTCAGTGCGGCGGGAGGCTCAGGCGTCTTGAGGATGTCTTCCCAACGCCGGAAGCGCACGAGCAACAAAGTCTTCGTGGGCAGAAAATCTTCGAGAAAACTCATCTCCGAAAGGCGCGGGCGGACGTTCGATTCCAGCCCCTCTGCGGCGGCGAGCGCGTTGCGGAAGCGTCCCTGCATGCTGTAAGCGGCGGCGAGAAAATGGAGGTTGTGGCTGTAGTAAGCCGCCGGGTAGATGCCCTGCGCGCCGTTCGCTTCGATGTAGGCGCGGTCGGCACGCGCGGCGAGGTCGTTCACGCGCGCGGACGATTCGTAGTCGCCGATGCGTTGATAGATGTGCGCGGGCATGTGCACGAGATGACCCGCGGCGGGCGACAACCCCCCCAGCCTATCTGCGCTCGGCAGCGCACGCTCCGGCAGCCGCGACGCTTCGACGGCGTGAATGTAGAGATGATTCGCGCCGATGTGACGGGGTTCGCGCCTGAGAACAGATTCGAGCACCAAGACGATCTCTTCCGTCCCCTGTGCGGGTTGTCCCTCCGGCGACCAGAGGTTCCAAGCGTTCAGGATCATCGCCGCGTCGGCGTAGAGCGTGGCGGCTTCGAGGTCGTCCGGGTAAAGCTTCATCAGCGACGCCATCGCTTCTTTGTAAGCGAGCGAGAGTTTCTGCTGGTCTGCCTTCGCGTCAGGCGAAAGACGCTTGCGCATCGCTTCGATATACGCGCGTTCGTGCTCCGGCGCTTTCGCCGCGAGCGAGCGCGCTTTTTCGATAGCCTCGTGCGCGATCTTGCGACGCGCATCATCCATCTTCGTCGAGTTGTAGTTGGGGCCTGCGGCGAGCGCGATGCCCCAATAAGCCATCGCCAACTGCGGGTCGAGTTCGGCGGCGCGGCGGAAGGAGCGCACGGCCTCGTCATGGTTGAAGGCATAGACGAGGATGAGTCCTTGATCGAAGAACGCCTGCGCTTCCGCGTTCAAGGTCGAGACGGGATGGTGGTGCGCGCCGAGTCCGGGCGTGAGTTTAACCGCGCCCGTCCCCGCCGGAGCCGTCGCGTGATGTTGCGCGTGTGCGAATGTAGATGCGAGGAAAAAGAGCGAGACCACCAGCAGACGCTTCATCTCAACCACTCCTTTTGCGAGGCGGGTTTACTCGTTGACTTTCAACACGGCGAGGAATGCTTCCTGCGGAATTTCGACGCGCCCGACGCGCTTCTCGATTCGCCTTTGTTCCTTAGAGCGTTTGCAATTTACGGAAGCGGGAGCGCAATGAAGTCTCCTGCTTGAATGGTCATCAAATTAGCCTCAATGTCGGCAATTAATCTCTCGACTATTGGGACTTGATTGCTCGGTAATAACAACACGGCCAACTTGCGGCCTTGAAGATTTTGTTGATAGCGAAGATTTTTGTCGGTGGTTACGAAGACATCAAACTGACCCTCCGCTGCTGCCAGCAACGCCCCATTTTTGAGTCCCGACCAGCCCATCTCCTGAACCGTCTGAATATTTAACTTTGGCAGCCGCTTCTTCACCACGCGTGGCGTGCATTCATCGAGCAGGATGTTCACGCCGCGCGTCCTAAGCGAGCGAGAGTATCTTTGGAAAATTCTAAGACTTTAATTGCTTGGGCGCGCGTGACGGTTGGGAAGTTATCGAGAAATTCATCCAGCGTCAGACCCGCCGTGAGATTGTCGAGCAACGCGGCCACAGGCACGCGCGTCCCGCGAAACACAGTCGCGCCGCTCAGAACTTCGGGATCGCTTGTAATCGGCAACTGCGCGATCTGTTCATCTTCGAGAGTCAGCATTTTTATTTCTCCTGCTTGTTTGTGCGCTACTCGTTGACTTTCAACACGGCGAGGAATGCTTCCTGCGGGATTTCGACGCGCCCGACGCGTTTCATACGTTTCTTGCCTTCCTTCTGTTTCTCCAGAAGTTTGCGTTTGCGCGAGATGTCGCCGCCGTAGCATTTGGCGATGACGTTCTTGCCCATCGCTTTGACGGTTTCGCGCGCGATCACTTTGTTGCCGATGGCGGCTTGAATCGGCACCTCGAAAAGCTGGCGCGGAATCAACTGCCGCATCTTCTCTGCGAGCGCACGACCGCGCGGCTCGGAGTTCGTGCGATGCACGATGAGCGAGAGCGCGTCCACGGGTTCGCCCGCGACGAGGATGTCGAGTTTGACGAGGTCGCTCGTCCAGTAGTCTGCGAAATGATAGTCGAGCGAAGCGTAGCCACGTGAGACGGATTTCAGGCGGTCGTAGAAATCGAGCACGATCTCGTTCAGCGGCAGTTCATACGTCAGCATCACGCGCTTCGCCGCGATGTACTCGAACTTGCGCTGCACGCCGCGCTTCTCTTCGAGGAGCGGGAGGATGCCGCCGAGGTATTCGTCCGAAGTGAGGATCGTGGCGAGGATGACCGGCTCTTCGATCTGCTGTATGCGCGCGGGGTCGGGCATCTTCGCGGGCGAGTCAATTTCCAGAACCTCGTTGTCGGTCGTCGTCACACGGTAACGCACGCCCGGCGCGGTGGTGATGAGGTCGAGGTTGAACTCGCGTTCCAGACGCTCCTGCACGATCTCCATATGGAGCAGACCGAGGAAGCCGCAGCGAAAACCGAAGCCGAGCGCGGTGGAAGATTCAGGTTCGTAGAAGAACGAAGCATCGTTCAGACGCAGCTTGTCGAGCGCGTCGCGCAGTTCCTCGTATTGGTTCGCTTCGACGGGATAAAGCCCCGCGAAGACCATCGGCTTGATCTCTTGAAAACCGGGGAAGGGAACGGTCGTCGGTCGTCCGGCTTCCGTGATCGTGTCGCCGATCTGCACGTCCGCCACGGTCTTGATCGAAGCCGTCAGGAATCCGACTTCGCCCACGCCGAGTTCGCCAATCGGCGTCGGGCGCGGGCGATTGACGCCGATGGCTTCGACCATATAATCGCGTCCCGTGTTGAAGAAACGAATCTTCATGCCCGGCCTGATCGAGCCGTCAATCACTCGAAAGAGCACGATCACGCCGCGATAAGCGTCGTACCAGGAATCGAAGATGAGGGCTTTGAGCGGCGCGTCCGGGTCGCCCTTCGGATACGGCACATCGCGCACGATGGCCTCCAAAACTTCGTGGACGCCCACGCCCGTCTTCGCGCTCGTGAGCACCGCGTTCGACGTGTCCAGCCCGATCACCTGCTCGATCTGTTCGATGGCCTTGTCAGGCTCCGCGCCCGGCAAGTCAATCTTGTTGATGACCGGCACGAACTCCAGATTGTTCTCAATCGCCAGATACGTGTTCGCCAGCGTCTGCGCCTCGACGCCCTGCGACGCGTCAACCACCAAAAGCGCGCCCTCGCAGGCCGACAGGCTCCGCGAGACTTCGTAACTGAAATCCACGTGCCCCGGCGTGTCGATCAAATTCAAGACGTAATCCGTGCCGTCGTCGGCGCGATAGTCGAGCCGGACGGCGTGGGCTTTAATGGTGATGCCGCGCTCGCGCTCCAAGTCCATGTTGTCGAGCACCTGCGCTTCCATGTCGCGCCCCGCGACCGCGCCCGTCAACTCCAACAGGCGGTCGGCCAAAGTGGACTTGCCATGATCGATATGCGCGATGATCGAAAAATTTCTGATGCGTTCTGGGTTCATTATTTAAGCCGTTAGCAATTAGCCTTCAGCGATTAGCAAAACAAAAGCTGAAAGCCCATTGCTAATCGCCGAAGGCTTAACATAACAAAACGGACGCGAAACCGCACGCGTTGGGTATTGCCAGCGAGCGAGGAGTTTTAGTATTATGCTCGCCGCTCACGCACCAGCAACTGGCACCCGTCAGCCAGCCGCACACCGCTTCTCCGCCGCGCCCGCCTACCACGCGACCGGCATTGCACTGAATCGAACCGCAGGAGAACCCCCTCTATGTCGGATGCTTCCCCTCTGACGCCGCAACTAACCGAGTTCATCCGCTACACCACGCCGCGACCGAAACGCTTCCTCTTCTATAGTGCCTGCCTTGAGGCCGTGTACTGGGTGCTTCTGCCCATGTTCGTCTTCGGGGTGTACAACTTTTATATCCTGAACGGTTTCTTAGGGCTGTTCTCGATGTGGTTTGCCCTGTTCTTCGCCGTGGTCGAGTTGACCGGGCGGCTGCGGCGTCGTTTTCGCGTCAATACGGCGAAGGCGCTCGAACGCGCGACGCGCCAGCCGATCCTCTATCTACGCTCTTTCTACTACGAAAATCCCGACGGACGCCCGGAAACGAAGTTCGTCCTCGATGATGAGAAACTCAGGCGACGCGAGAAGGAGAACGACGACGAGGTGCTCGCGCTCGCGTTGCGCGGCGTCGGCCCGCTCGTCGCGGTGGGCAAGCCGGGGGTGAAGATTCCGCCGCTCGGCGCGCACCGTCTGTATTTCAGCCATGAGGAGTGGCAACAACAAGTCAAGCGGCTTGTGGCGATGTCGCAGTTCGTGATCATCCAGCCCGGCTATTCTGACGGGACGGAGTGGGAGATCGCCGCGCTCAAGGAAATGCTGCCGCCGGAAAAGATCATCTTCTCGTTCCTCTCCTGGCAACGACTCAAACGAGCCTCCCGTCAGGTTGAATACGAACTGTTCGCGATGCAGATCAAGCGTCTCTATGATCGCGACTTGCCCCCGAAACTCGGGAACGCTTATTTTCTCTGCTTCGATGATAACTGGCAGCCGCGTCTCGTCGGCATACCAGTCTGGCAGCGGCCATTCTTCTGGCTCTGCTCGCGTCTGAGCGTCGTCTGGACGTTGCTGACGTTTTCGCTGTCCATCTCCAGATTCAGGGGCATCTACCGGCTGTTCGATTATCTTCCGACGCCGCGCGCCTTCCGCCGCTTCTGCGTCCCCGGCGTGCGCGAGGCTCTGCGCCCCATCCTGAAACAGCGCGGCGTGCGCGTGCCCGTCTGGCGCACGGCAATCTTCGTCTTAGCCGTTCTGCTCGGCGCGTTCGGGCTTTGGTCAATCAGGAATTACTACCAGAACCCGCTCGGCGACTACCACGTCGTAGCCTACAACTCAAACAACAACGTCGCCTTCTCAGGCGACTTGAGCATCACCACACTCCCGTTCGACGGGGCATACCAGCTACAACTCGCTCCAGACTTCACGCCTCCCGGCTGCGACCCCCCCGCGACGGGTGCAGGCAACGTCACAGGCGCGTTGCGCGGCGCACACGTCCGAAGCTATTTCGGCGATCCATATCTACGCGTCAGCTTCAACGAGAATATTGAGGCGAATGTGAACTGGGACGGGCAAGGATTCTCAGGATACTGGCAGACGCCGCGCGACGCGCGATGCGCGTCCGGCGACACTGAAACGCGACAGTACACGAGCGGGGAGATGCTGCGCTACGTCGCTACCGGGCACACGTCAATCAGGATAGAGAAAAAGGCTTGGTGGAAATAGACAATCTCGCCACCGTCGCGGCGTTTGTTCGACACGCCGCGACGGTAGCCGCTTTCCTCAATCGCCGGGTTGGAGTCGCGCCCGGCTAAGACAAACGACAAAATTACAGGCTTCAGCGTGCGGCGTTGTTTGTCGCCGTGGCGTCGCGTGCGAGCATGGCCGCGCCGGTGGGGACGGCGTCCTGTCCGAGGGTGGCGGCGACGATCTGCGTGGCCTCGAAGCAGGGTTGGAAGGAGCGGCGTCCGGCTTCGCGGATGATGGGGTCGAGTATGAGCTTGCCTGCGTCCATGACGCCGCCGCCGAGGACGATGCGCTGGATGTTCAGGAGGTTGATGACGGCGGCGACGGCGGTGCCGATGTAACGCCCCGTTCGTTCGATCATGAGCATGGCGAAGTCGTCGCCTTCGTTGGCGGCGTGGGCGATATCCGCGGCGGTGAAGTTTTTGTTGAGGCCGAGTCGCGTGAGCGACGAAGTGCTGTCGCGGATGAGCCGTTCGTGTGTGCGGCGGACGATGTTGGGCGCGGAGGCGACGGTCTCTAAGCAGCCGGTGTTGCCGCAGGTGCATTCGATGCCTTCGCGGTCAATCGTGATGTGGCCGAACTCGCCCGCGAAACCCGAATCGCCGTACCAGAGTTTGCCGCCCATGATGAGCGCGCCGCCGATGCCTGTGCCGATGGTGACGTAGAACATGTTGCGGCGGCCGCGTCCCGCGCCCGCGATGTACTCGCCGTAGGCGGCGGCGTTCGCGTCGTTGACGAGCGTGATGGGGAGATTCACGGAGCGCGTGAGTTCCGTCTGCAAATCGGCGCGCACGAGCGAGGGGAGATCGGATGAGACGACGACCCGACCCGTCTCCGGGCTGACGAGACCGGGCACGCCGATGCCCAAAGCGACGACGGGCGCGGTCGCGCTGTCGCGCAACTCCGCGACGAGACGCGTGATCTGCGCGGGTAGGTCGCCGTTTTCGAGCGCGCTCTCGCGGCGCGCGATCACCCCGCCTTCATGCGAGACGAGCGCGGCGGCGAGCGACGCGCCGGAAACATTAATGCCGATATAGTTGCTGTCGGATGTTACAGTTGACATGTCATTGATCTCCGGCGACGGGAGTAACTGGCGAAAAAGTCATTCAGGTAGGAAACGGCGAAAATGGTAACAAAGGGGTAGGGGGCTGTCAAACAAGCCCCTCTGCGTGTAGAATGCGCGATGGAAAAGGAGATGAGTGACGGGTGACAAGTGACGAGTTAAAACAATAAAACTTGTCTTGATTCCGGCTCGCCACTCGTCGCTCGTCACTCGCCACTTTAGTTTTTATGATTATTCGTTCCATCCTGCTGCCGACCGATTTTAGCCGGTGCGCCGAGTCGGCTCTGCCGTATGCGGCACAGCTTGCGCGGCTGATGAAGGCGCGGCTGGTCTGCCTGCACGTGGTCGAGACGGTGATGCCGCCGGTCGGCTATGCGGCGGTGGCCGAGCCGATGCCGGTGGTGGACATCGGCGGGCAGTTGGAAGAATCCGCGACGCGCGAGTTGCCGAAACTGGGCGCGCGCGAAGAGTGTGCGGGGCTGGACGTGGAAGAAGTGCTCGTGCACGGCGACGCGGCGGGCGAGATCGTGCGCGTCGCCCGTGAGCGCGACATAGATTTGATCGTCATCTCGTCGCACGGCCGCACGGGCCTGGGGCGCATGCTCTTCGGCTCAACCGCCGAGTCGGTCGTGCGCCACGCACACTGCCCCGTGCTCGTCGTCAAACCGGGAGAACAGTGACAAGTGACAAGTGGCGAGTGACAAGTGACGAGCAGGAACAAGACAAGTTTAAAGACCGGAATTTCTGTCTCAACTTGTCACTCGCCACTCGTCACTCGTCACTGTTCTTGTCACTTGTCACTCGTCACTCGTCACTGTAGTTATGGAGCAATATTTCTACGAACTGGTGGGGCAGTACGGGCTGTACGCGATCTTCTTTCTCGCGATGATCGAGGGGGATATTACGCTGCTGCTGGCGGGCGTGCTGGCGCACGGGGCGTTCTTTGGCGAGTATAGTTTCGTGTCGGTGCTGGCGGCGGGCACGGCGGGCGGCGTGGCGGGCGATCAACTCGCGTATGCTGGCGGACGCGGGTTTCGTTCGAGCATCCGCGACCGCCGTTTTTATTGCGCCGCGCGCCCGCGCATCGAACGCCTGACGGACACCTTCGGGCCGCTCTCGATCTTTCTATCGAAATACGTCTATGGCCTGCGCACGGCCTCCTGCGTCTTCTACGGCGTGGCGAAGATGCCTTACACGCGCTTTCTGCCGCTGTCCATAGCGAGTTGTTTCGTGTGGGTGCTGCTGCTGAGCGGCGCGGGTTATTTCTTCCACGGCATCGTGACGAATTTCATCGGCGACTTCAAACACCTCGGCAAGTACCTGCTCCTTGTCGTCGCCGCCGGGATCGCCGCGTTCTATCTCGCAGAGCGTTACTGGCTCTCGCCCAAAGTGGAAGAGGCCGACCCCGAACGCGTCCACGAGTTTGAAGAGAACGTGCAGGAGAAACTGCAAGAGTTGGGCGAGGAGATCAAAGAACACCTCCCGCCGCCGCTTGCGCGCCGCAGCAAAGAGAAAGAGACCGTCAAGCAGAAAGCGCGCGCCGCGAGCGGAAGCGGCGACGCCGAAGGAGACTGAAAAGCAGTGACGAGTGACAAGTGACGAGTGACGAGATAAAGCTAATAGCTAAAAATCTTGTCTTGATTCCGGCTCGTCACTTGTCACTCGTCACTTGTCACTTTACTTATGATTATCGAAGCCACAGCCCCCACGCGTGTCGATCTGGCCGGAGGCACGATTGATATTTGGCCGCTCTACCTGTTTCACCCGAACGCGGCGACGGTCAACTTCGCCATCTCGCTCTACGCGCGTTGCCGCATCGAGACGCGCGACGACCGCCGCATCATTCTCGAATCGCGCGACCGCGGTTTGGGGTTTGAAACCGATCTGGACGGCGTCGCCGCGCTCGTCCACGAAGAACGACTGGAACTCATCTCGAAACTCGTCCACTTCTTCAAACCCGAAACGGGCTTTCATCTCGTCGCCGAATCGCAGGCTCCTGCGGGTGCGGGTCTGGGCGGGTCGAGCGCGCTCACGATTGCGTGCATCGGCGCGCTCAACCGGCTCGTCGGCAATCGTTATGAGGAGCGCAAGTTCATCATGATTGCGGCCAACGTGGAGACGACGGTGATCCGCGTGCCCGCAGGCTTTCAGGACTACTACGGCGCGTTTTACGGCGGCGCAAACTGCATACACTTTCGCGCCGACGGCATCGAGCGCGAAGAGTTGCAGATTGACGCGGCGACGCTCGAATCGCGCCTCGTCATCTGCTACACGGGTGAGCCGCGCCTGTCGGGCATCAACAACTGGGAGATGTTCAAAGCGCACATCGAAGGCGACAAAGTGATCTTCGGACTCTTCGAGGGCATACGCGATTCCGCGCAACGCATGCGCGCCGCTCTCTCTGCCAACGACTGGCAGGCTGTGAGCGCGGTGATGAGCGCGGCTTATCCGAACCGCAAACGGCTCGCGCCCAACATCACGACGCCGCACATGGAACGTCTCGTCGAGAAAGCTCTCCGGCACGGCGCGGAAGCGGCGAAGGTGTGCGGCGCGGGCGGCGGCGGCTGCATCGCTTTTCTCTGCGCCGAAGGAGCGCGGGACACGGTCGCACGCGCGCTCTCGGAAGAGAAGGACGTGCAGGTGCTCGACTGGCGTTTCGCGCCGGAAGGTTTAACGATTAAGGAAAGCTGAGACCGCTGCAAACGGCAAACGAAAGCGCGCGAGTTGAATCACAACTCGCGCGCTATTTCTTTGTCGCTTGAAGGGAATGCTGTTATGTCGGTCGCTTAGCCTTCGCCGTCGGCGCGTTCGTCTCTGGGTGCGCCGGGGGTGAGTTCGGTCGAAGCGTCGGGGGCGAGGTCTGCGACGGTTTCGGCTCCGGCGGCGGGCGAGGCGGTGGCCGCGGCAGGACTCAAGGGCGCGGCTGATGCCTGACCCGTCGAGGCTTGCGCTTCCGCGGCGGGACGATGCGCGTCCGCAGACGCGGAGGAGTCCGTGCCGGAAGTGGGCGAAGGCGGTTGGGCTGTGAGCGGCGGCGTGGCGATGGAGGTCTGGCCGCCGGTCGTCGCCCCGCCGGGATTGTTCTTGGCGGCCATGCGCGCGGCGGCCTTCGCTTTGATTTCGGCCATCTGCCGCTCGCGTTTTTGTTCGGGCGTCTCGTCCGCAGGCACCGCGGCGGGGCTGGCGGGCGTCGCGGTAGCGGGCGCGGCGGGCGGCGTGGCGGTCGGTGCCGCGCTGGCGGGCGTGGGCGTTGTTGTCGGCGTTGAAGGCGTCGGAGTTGCTGCCGCGCCGCCGCCCTTCGCGGCCATGCGTGCAGCGGCTTTCGCTTTAACTTCGGCCATCAGACGTTCGCGCTTCTGTTCGGGCGTCTCGCCGTCGGGCGCGACGCTGGCCGCGACTGCGGCGGGCGCAGGAGTTGGCGTCGGAGGCGCGGCCGTCGTGCCGCTCTTGGCCGTCGCGCCGCCGGCCATGCGTGCGGCGGCTTTGGCTTTGGCCTCGGCGATGATGCGCTCGCGTTTTTGTTCGGGCGTTTCGTCTGACGGTGCGGCGGCGGCGGTCGCTGCCGTAGGTGCGGCGGGCGTCGGCTTGGGCTTAGGCGTCGTGGCGGCGGGCTTGATGTTTTGCGCAGCGGCGGCGACGGGCGCGGGCGCGTGCGGCGTCGAATCCTTGACGGGAACCCACGCGCCCGTCTCGCTCTTCTTAAACGCGGGCAGCGTGCCGCCCGCCGCTTCGAGGATCGTCACGAGTTCGCTCTGCACGTAGCGCGCCTGCTTGCCCGGATCGCGGACGTGGCCGAGCGGCGGCCCCATGTAGAGCGTGCCGCAGGTCTGACAGCGATAGAGCAGGTCGTCGCCGCGCATGTGCTGGCGCGCGTCTTCGCGGATAGGGCTGACCTGCTTCAGGTGCCCGTTGTGCAGCTTGCCCTTCGCGTCCTTTTCGTTGCAGACGGTCTGACCCTTCTCGAACCGCTTGGGCGCGGCGGACTTCGACGCCTGCTGCTCGGTCGGCGCGCCCTGCGCGACCCCACCCCGCGTTGTGCTCTCGTTGGTTGACATGATTTTCGCTTCCAGACCTCTCGCGCGCCGCACGCGTTTATAACCCGTCTATAAATTACGCCGCGTCGCGCCTCCACGATTTTCCAGACGTGCAAAGACTTGCCCGCAATCTTACGGAGAAACGACGAAGCGCGTCAACGAAAAGCTGTCCGTCGTCAGTTGTCCGTCGTCAGTTGTCAGTTGTTTCGTCCTGCACGATCTTGAATCTTTCATTTTAAGCTTGTTGCTGGCCGAGCACACGCAACTGACAACTGACCACGGACAACTGACGGCTTTTCATTTATGATGTCCGCGCATGTGGAAAAAACTGTTGGGGACGCTGTGGCGCGGGTCGCCGAAGAGTTTGCGGCGTTGGGGCGTGTGGCTCGCGGAGCCGCGTTTTATGGTGACGGTGGGCGCAATCGCCGTTGACGCGCGCGGGCGCGTGCTGTTGTTGGAGCATGAATTTCGCACGGGCAGCGGGTGGGGCATACCCGGCGGTTTTATGGAGGCGGGCGAGCAGCCGCTCGAAGCCTTGAGGCGCGAACTGCGCGAAGAAGTCGGCGTCGAACTCGAAGGGGCGGAACTCGTCCACGTCCGCACGCTCCGCCGCCCGCAGCAAGTGGAGATACACTTTCGTTGCCGCGTGCGCGATGCTGCGGGCGCGTCGCCGCAGAGCATCGAGATCAACCAAGTCGGCTGGTTTAAGCCCGACGAACTTCCGCCCGAACTCGACGCAGATCAACGTCGCATCATCCGGGACGCCCTCGCGGGTGGCGCGAACACGGCGAAGTAGTGGTATGCTGTCAGAAAAAGAGGTCAGAGGTTAGCGGTCGGAGGTCAGTGAAAGCGAAAACTGATCTTTATTGACCTCTGACCGCTAACCTCTGACCTCTTAATCACGGAGAAAAGAGATATGGTGCAACTCGTTCCATCGCAAGATGAAGTCATGGAGATGCTGAAGAAGACGGGCGCGTTTCGCGAAGGCCACTTCGTCTATCCTTCCGGCAAACACACGCCGAACTATTTTCAGATGCCGCTCGCCTTTCGTTATTACGACACGGCGCGCGTGCTGGCCGTCGCGCTCTCGCGCCTGCTGCGCGTGGAGAAAGACGTGTCGAGCGTGTTGCCGAAAGTGGCGGTCATCAGTCCGGGGCCGGGCGGCATCCCCGTCGCGTTCGGCGTGCGCGAAGCCTTGAGCGCGGAGCAGATTTACTGGGCGGAGCGCGAAGAGGGCAAGCGCATGTTTCGCCAGTACATCAACAAGGGCGAGATCAACCCTTGCATCATCGTTGACGACATCATCCGCAGCGGCGACGCCATCCGCGAGACGGTCGAACTCGTGCAGGAACTCGGCGCGCGCGTCATCGGCTGCGCCACCATCGTCCGCTTCAAAGACGCCATTGATAAGATCGGCGACGACATCCCCATCAAGGCGCTCGTCGAGTTCGATTCCAAGTTTTACGATGCCGGCGAAGACTGCGCCGACTGCAAAAAAGACGCGCCCGCCGAGCACGTCCGGTTCTAAAAAAGGTTTCAAGTTTCAGGTTCCAGGTTTCAGGTTAAAGAACGAAGTGCCTTTCAGACTTGAAACCTGGAACCTGAAACTTGAAACCCGTCTTACATTTCGTGGCGGTTCGCCATGGCTTTGTCCATCGTCACTTCGTCAACATATTCGAGGTCGCTGCCGACGGGCATGCCCATGGCGATGCGTGTGACGCGGACGCCGAGCGGTTTGAGGAGGCGGCTGATGTAGCTGGCGGTGGCTTCGCCTTCGGTGTTGGGGTTGGTGGCGAGGATGACTTCGCGCACTTCGATGCCGTCGTTGTTTTCGGGGCGCAGGCGCGGCAGGAGGTTTTGCAGCCTCAAGTCGTCGGGACTCATGCCGCGAATCGGCGAAAGACTCCCATGCAGAACGTGATAGAGGCCGTGATAGCCGCGCGTCTTCTCCACGGCGACGAGGTTGTAAGGCTCTTCCACGACACAGATGATCGAGCGGTCGCGCGCGGTGGATGAGCAATAGCGGCACGGGTCAACGTCCGTCAGATTGTTGCACACGGTACAGAAGACGATCTTGCGCTTCACCTCTTCCATCGCTGCGACGAAGCGCGCCACATCCGCCTCCGACATCCTCAAAATGTGAAACGCCAAACGCTGCGCGGACTTCTGCCCCACACCCGGCAGGCGTTTGAACTCATCAATCAACTTCGTAACCGGCTCAGCGTAATCCAACATATATTCAAGTGACGAGTGACAAGTGACGAGTGACGAGCAGGAACCAAGACGAGTTGAAAGACAGGTTTTGTCTTCTGCTTTAACTCGTCACTTGTCACTCGTCACTTGTCACTGTTCTAAAGGAGTCCGGGCGGGAGCATGCCGCCGAGTTTGCCTTGCATGGCTTCGTCAACTTTGCGCCCGGCTTCGTTGACGGCGGCGACGATCAAGTCCTGTAGCATCTCTACGTCGCCTTCCTTGACGGCTTCGGGGTCGATCTTGATGGAGACGACTTCTTTCGAGCCGCTCATCTGCACTGTCACCACGCCGCCGCCCGCCGTGGCGTCAACCTTGAGCGCCTCCATCTCGCGCTGCATCTTCTCTTGCATCTGCTGCGCCTGCTTCATCATCTGCTGCATGTTCATGCCGCCCGGAAACTTCATCGCCGTACACCTCTCTTCGCCTCAAAATAAAAATGTCGCTGTGCTTAAGCGTTCATCCTAACTTTCCCCCGCCGCGAATGCAAAGCGACTCGCGGCGGGGGCGTCTCACACGTCAAGCGCAACGTTAGCGTCGGCTTGCGGCGTGTTTGCCATGAACACTCAGAGTGTCTCGCCTTCCTGCCGGTCGCTCTGGTTGCGATCCGCTTTGTTGCCTTGCGGGTTGCGGTTCTCCATCTCCTGATTGTGCGCGCCCTTCTGCGTCTCGCCGCTCAGTTGGTCTTCCTGCACCCCGCCCCGCGCCTCAATCACGTCGCCGCGCGGCGGCTGCGTCCCGGCCTGCTTGGCCGCCGCCGCTGCCGAACTCAATCCCTGGTCGCTGTTCTTCTCGTCCGCCATGATGTTTAGGTCTCCTTGTTGAAAATGATCGCCGGCCGGTGCTCACACCAGCCCGCAAGGTTGAGAGGGAAGATTTAAGGGGAAGGAAAATTTATACCCGTCCGGCACTTGCGACGCAAGCCCGCGCGCGGACGGCTCACCTGACAGAGAGACGGCAGATGCAACTAGCGACCCTTGAAACGCGTCGGGGTTACGAATCCGGCGCGCTGCCTGCGGGAAGCGACGTGTATGCTTCGAGTTTCTCCGTGACATAACGCAAAACGCGGGAGTCAATTCCCGCTCCCCTACCGGCAAGCTGCGCGAGCAGACGCGGGAAGGGCAACGTGGAGACGTTCGCGAGCACGGGCGAACCCATGTCCAGAGAAGACTCCTCGGCCTGCACGTCTTCGAGCAGATAGCCGTTGGCTTCGGAGTAGGTTAGGGCGCGCTCGTCGGCGTCCTTGTCGAAGCAGAGTTGAAAGCCGATGATGCGCCCGTCCTCATCCTGCCACACGAACAGGTCGAGGAGTTCGTCGTTGAACCAGCGGCAGGAAGGCTGGCCGGGAGTCCGCCTGACATCTCTGATCTCTCGTAACATTCGACACTCCGGGACGCGCGCTTCGACTTATTCGGGAAGGCGTCGCTGTATGCCGCGCGCCCGCAGGTAAGCCACGCCGCCGATGACGACGCTGCCCAACGTCAGCAAGACGCCGACCGCCAGCGACCACTTCAACGGCAGCCAGAGCAGCGGCGATAAGACGGTCAGGATATTGACGACGACGAGCCAGACCACCGCCGTCTTGATCACTTCCAGCGACGCCCTGAGGCGCACTTCATCCGTCACGAGGCGCGCTTCATCCGTCGCCCCGGCCACATCGCCCGGCGTCGCCGCCGCTTCGACGCCCGCCGCCGCTTCGCCCGTCGCGTCGCCCTGTGCGTCTCCCACTGTTTCGCCCGTCTTCTTCCCGCGCGGCCATCTTAGTTTGAGCATGACACATTTTATACAGCTTGCCCCCGCCCGGCGATAGGCAAAAATATCGGCGGCGCGCCCACGCTTCACAGCGCGGCTACGGTTCACAGCGCGGCCACGGTTCACAGCCGATGCACCGCCGTGCTATAAGGCGAGCCTGACTTATGAAGCGTTACGTGATCAAACGACCGGCAGGCGCAGCCGTCCCCGAACGGCTCGCGCGCTACCGCGAGGAACTGAACGAGGAGCAGTTTGCCGTAGCGACCGCGCCCGCAGGCGCCACGCTCGTCATCGCGGGCGCAGGCTCCGGGAAGACGCGCGCCATCACCTACCGCGTCGCCTATCTCATCGAACAGGGCGTCACGCCTTCGCGCATCATGCTCGCCACGTTCACGAATCGCGCCGCGCGCGAGATGCTCCGCCGCGTCGAAAGCCTCACGGGCGGCGCTGGCGACGTTGCGCGCCGCGTCTGGGGCGGAACCTTCCACCGCATCGCGAACTTAATCTTGCGACGCCACGCCGAATCCTTGGGCTACACTTCGAACTTCTCGATACTCGACTCGGAAGACGCGAGAGACTTTCTCTCGTTCTGCGTGGGCGAGGCCGGGGTGGACACGAAGGCGCGCCGCTTCCCGAAGGCGGAAGTCCTTCAGGACATCATCAGCTACGCGACCAACACGGACACGCCCATCACGGATGTTGTGCCCCGACGCCATCCTTACTTCGAGCCGCTCTCGCAGCAGATAGAGCGCGTTGACCGTCTCTACATGGAGCGCAAGCGCGAGCGCAACGTGATGGACTACGACGACCTTCTGCTCAACTGGAAGCGTCTCTTAGAAGAGCGCGAGGAGGTGGCGCGCATATACACGGAGCAGTTCGAGCACATACTCGTTGACGAGTATCAGGACACGAACAGGCTACAGGCCGAGATAGTTGACCTGCTCGCCGTCAAACACCGGAACGTGATGGTCGTCGGCGACGACGCGCAATCCATATTCGCCTTCCGCGGCGCGTCGGTCGAAGGCATATACGAGTTCCCCAAGCGCTACCCCGAGGCGCGCACGTTCCGCTTGGAGACGAACTACCGCTCTACTCCCGAGATACTCGCCGTCGCGAACGTCTCCATCGCGTCGAACCGCAGGCAGTTCACGAAGACGTTGAGAGCCGCGCGACCTTCGCTGGGCTTGAGCCCCGCGCTCGTCCCCTGCCGCGACGCAGACCAGCAGGCGGCCTTCATAGCCTCGCGCATACTTGAGCTTCGCGACGAGGGCGTGCCTCTTGCGGAGACGGCCGTGCTCTACCGCTCGCACTTCCACTCGCTCGAACTGCAACTGGAACTGACGCGCCGTGGCATACCCTATCGCGTGCGAAGCGGGATGCGCTTCTTCGAGCAGGCTCACATCAAGGACGTGGTCTCTTACCTTCGACTTGTCGCGAACCCGCGCGACGAACTCGCTTGGAAGCGCGTGCTTCGTCTAATCCCGAACGTCGGCCCCGCCACCGCCAACCGCGTCTGGGAGCGCATAGGCCACTCGCCAGACCCGCTCGCTCTAGTGTTGAGGGGCGACGCGGACTCTTCGGCCGCGAAGCGCGGCGCGGGCTGGCAGGAGTTCCGCGCGCTCCTCGAAGAGCTGTCTC
>DASYMM010000087.1:0-3063 GCA_036009085.1 Pyrinomonadaceae bacterium
GAGCCTGCGGGCTTGCTCTCGCCGTTCCCGACGATGACCAACATCGCGCTCTCCACGATGCTCGGCGCGAGCGCGCCCAACGGTTACGAAAGTCTCTATTTCGACTGCGACGCGCAGGAGCTTCGCGGCGGCATCAGTAAGTACATCGGGCGTCGCACGCCCGACAAAGTGCCCTCGTCCTACATGGACGATCTCGATTATCAGGAGCCGCTCCCGTTCGAGTTTCTCGTCTACGTCGCGCCCGACGCGGTGTGGCGCGCGGACATGCGCCGCTTCCGCGACAAGTTTCGCAGCGCGCCGCACACGCGCGACTTCTTCGCCTTCCTCAAAGGCACGGACGGCCTCTTGCACATACGCGGCCCGCAGAAGTTGAACGTCGCGCTCGAATCGCTCGACCGGATTCTCATGGAGATTCAAGACGCGTGCGGCGCGGAAACGGAGATCGTCCTCTTCTCCGACCACGGCATGAACCTCGAAGAGAACCAGCGCATACACCTCCAGACGCACCTGCGCGCGAGCGGCTACGACGTGCGGGATCGCTTCGAGCGCGGACGCGGCAAACGCAAAGTCGCCGCGCCCGCCTTCGGCCTCTGCGGCTACGCCGCCGTCTATTGCGCCGACGAGACAGACCCGGCGGAAGTCGCCGGAGCATTAACGACGCTCGAAGGCGTTGACTTCAGCATTCATCGCGAAGGCGCGTCCGCCGTCGTCGTCCACGGCGCACGCGGCACGGCGCGCATCAGCCACGAAGCGAACGGCTGCGCGCGTTACCGTTACGAACAACTCACGGGCGACCCTCTCCAACTCGCCGCCGCCCAACAGACGCTTCGCGCACGCGGCGAACTCGACGCGCGCGGCTACGCCCCCGACTCTGCGTGGCTCGCCGAGACCGCCGCGCACATCTACCCCGACGCGCTCGCCAATCTCTACGCCTCGCTCCACGCCCCGCGCGTGCGCCACACAGCCGACGTGCTCATCAGTTGCCACGACGGCTACTACTACGGCATGTCCTTCTTCAGTCGCTTCGTCCGCCTCGCCGCCACCCACGGCAACGCCCTCCGCGCCAGCTCCACCGCTTTTCTGATGAGCACCCACCGCGACTTCCCCACCCACGTCCGCGCCAGCGACGCGCGCCCTTTTCTGCGAGATTAGCTGCGAGCGAACAGGCTGTTAGCAGAACGCTAGATAGGACACAATCGAAGGTGCTAAGATGCCCGGAAATAGGGCATCTATGGCAAAGGAAATAAGCAAGACTCAGATTGACCACTTAGGTGATCGGCTGAAGAAAGGCAATATTACCGAAGCTGACCTGCGGCTTCTCGATCAGTACCGGCGTTCGTTTACTCCGGCATACGAGATTGTCGTCGGAACTATTCGCAAGGATTTAGCTTTGGAGCCAACTGGCAGACCGGCAAAATCAACCACATCCATTTCTGAGAAGTTGCGTAGAGAAAGCATCCGCTTAACCCAGATTCAAGACATCGCAGGCTGTCGGTTGACTGTGACAGACATCGCGGAGCAAGACTTAGTCGTTCAATCTCTCAACAATCTCTTTGAAAAGACCACCATCGTTGACCGCCGCCGGCAACCGAGCCACGGGTATCGTGCCGTTCATGTGGTGGTGAGTTGTCTCGACAAGATGATCGAGATACAGGTCAGGACTTCGCTCCAACATCTCTGGGCTGAACTTTCAGAAAAATTATCGGATATGGTTGATCCGGCGGTTAAGTACGGCGCGGGCGATGAAACTGTGCGCTCGCTCCTAGCAAGTGCGTCCACCATAGTTATCAATGTAGAATCAGTTGAGCGGCAGTTAACCGCAGAGAAGCTAGTATCTTCACATGTTAAAATTACGGTTGATAAGCAACAGAAGATAACTAATATGGAAGTGGCTCTGGATAGATTGAGGCGAATAGCATTCGAGGGTCTCCATGATGCTATGAAAGAATTAGAAGGAGAGAATGATGATCTTTCTGATTGATTACGACCGGACGCGCGGAGAAATAATTAACTTAAAGAAGTTTGACGACTTAGAGCGTCAAAATGCTGAAGACGCGCGACTCGAATTGGAACTCGATCTTAACCGTCTCGGTACTGAACGTGAGGTCGTCATCCTAGAGGCAGCCACCGAAGAAGCTTTGCGGCGCACCCATCGCCGCTACTTTGAAAATTTATCTGAACTTGTAAATTCACCCGCGCGGTAAGAATAAATCGCCCACCGCTATAATCCATTCAACACTTAGACTCCGTTTCTCTTGTCGGAAAAACTCGGAGCGTTATTCGAGGATGAACTTTCGGGTTTCGGTTTCGCGGAGGGCTTCTTCGAGTTCTTTTTGCTTGACGCCTTCGCGCCCGTCGTAGCGTAGGAATTGGGGGATGAGGGCGGAGATGATCGCTGTGCCGACGACGCAGAGGATGCCGCCGGAGACGACGGAGGTGCGGACGCTGAACAGGGCGGCGACGATTCCGGCTTCGGCGTCGCCGAGTTTGGGGCCGGAGGTGTAGCTGATCATCTCAAGTCCGGCGAGCCGGCCGCGCAGGTGGTGCGGAATGGTCTGGCTCCAGATCGTCATGCGGAAGACGCCGCTGATCATGTCGAAGCCGCCTGCGAGCGCGAGGCAGAATAAAGCCACGTATAAATTGTTGGCGAAGCCGAAAAAGATCATGGCGACGCCCCAGAGCGCGGCGGCGAGGCTGACGTATAAGCCGTGGCGATGAACTCGCTTCGCCCAGCCGGAAGTGAGCGTGGCGAGGAGCGCGCCGACGGAGGGCGCGGCGTAGAAGAGGCCAACCGTCTCCGCGCCGAAGTTTGCGGCCACGGCGGGAAAGAGCGCGGTCGGCATGCCGAAGAACATCGCATTCATGTCAATCAAATATGTGCCGAGGAGTTCCTTGCGCCGCCACGCGTATTGCACTCCTTCGACGACGGACTTTAGCGTCGGGCGTTCTTCCGTCTGCTTCGGCGTGGGGAAGGCGCGAATGAGAAACACGGCGGTGAGCGAAGCGATGAACGTCAACAAATCTATCGAGTAAGCGACGCTTGCGCCGTACCTCGCCAAAATT
>DASYMM010000088.1:0-5180 GCA_036009085.1 Pyrinomonadaceae bacterium
CATGAACCCCGCGCAGTTTCTCACGTTCCTCTTCTTCCTCTTCTCCAGCTACGACCCGATGCGCAAGCTCTCGCGTTTGCAGAACGCTTTGGAGATCGCGCTCGCCGCCGCGCGCCACGTCTGGGAAGTGATGGACGAAAATTTGGAGACGGTCGAACGCGCCGGCGCAGTCGAGTTGAAACCGCTCCGCGACTCAATCGAACTGCGCGAAGTCTCTTTCGACTACGCGAACAACGAAGAACGCCCCGTGCTGCGCTCGATCAATTTGCGCATCCCTTCTGGAAAGATGGTCGCGCTCGTCGGTGAATCGGGCGGCGGCAAGTCAACGCTCTCCAAGCTCATCCTGCGTTTCCACGATCCCACGTCCGGCGCGATCCTCTGGGACGGCACAGACCTGCGCGACGCGAGCCTCAAGACCTTGCGCCAGCACATCGGCCTCGTCACGCAGGAGACCGTGCTCTTCAACGACACTGTGCGCTACAACATCTCCTACAGTCGTCCCGAAGCGACCGGGGCGCAGATTGAAGAAGCGGCGCGCGTCGCCTTCGCGCACGATTTTATAATGGAGTTGCCCGAAGGCTACGACACCATCGTCGGCGAGCGCGGCATCTTTTTGTCGGGCGGGCAACGACAGCGGCTCGCGATTGCCCGCGCCGTCCTTGCAGACGCGTCCGTGCTCGTGCTCGACGAAGCTACCTCCGCGCTCGACGCGGAATCCGAACGGCTCGTGCAACAGGCGCTCTCGAATTTAACGCGCAACCGCACCACGCTCGTCATCGCGCATCGCCTCTCCACCATCCGGCGCGCAAACATGATCGTCGTCATGGAGCGCGGGCGCATCATCGAAACCGGCAGACACGAAGAACTGCTCGCGCAAAGCGGCACTTATAAGAGACTCTACGAACTGCAATTCGCAGATGAAGAGGAGGAAGCGGTAGTTAGTCCGTAGTCAGTTGTCAGTTGCTTGTCTAAATGAAGTGAGCAACTAAAGATTGAGTTGCATGGCTGACCGCTCACAGCTAACTGCTAACAGCTTTTTATGAAATCAATGACCGGCTTCGGGCGCGGGTCGGCGGCGGGCGAGAATTTCAACGTCTCCGTCGATCTGAAAACCGTCAACAATAGATTTCTCGATGTGCACCTGCGCGCGGGCGCGGAACTGTCGAGCCTCGAAACAATCATCCGGCGTCGGATCAGCGAACAACTCTCGCGCGGGCGCGTTGATGCGACCATCGTGATCGACCGCACGAGCGAAGTCGCTTATGAGATGAACCGACCGCTCATCGCGGGCTTCATCGAAGCGATGCGTTCCGTGCAGCAGGAATTTGCGCTCGTGGGCGAACCGGACATCAACGTGCTGGCGCGTCTGCCGGGCGCGTTGCAACCCGTGCGCGACGGCAGTTTGACGGACGCGATGCGCGAAGGCATCGAGCGCGCCGTGACGGAAGCCCTCGCCGAGTTGAATCAAATGCGCGCCGCAGAGGGCGAAGCTCTGGCCGCCGAAATGCACTCGCGGCTCGACGAGATCGAACGGCAAGTGCCGGTGATCGAAGCCGTCGCAAGCGATCTGGTCGAAAGCTACCGGGCGCGCTTGCAGCGTCGCATCAGCGAACTACTGGCGCGCGACGGCCTCGACATCGTCGAACTCGATCAGGGAAGGCTCGCGCAGGAGGTGGCGTATCTCGCGGATCGCAGCGACATCAGCGAAGAACTCGCGCGGCTGCGCAGCCACGTCAACCAATTCCGGGAGATCATAGACAGCGAAGGCGACACGGGTAAGCGGCTCGATTTCCTCTTGCAGGAGTTCAACCGCGAAGCGAACACGGTGCTCTCGAAATCAACCGACATGGCGATCAAAGAGGCCGCGCTGGCGATTAAAGCGGAAGCGGAAAAGTTGCGCGAGCAGGTGCAGAACGTTGAGTGAGAGTTTGCAATCGGACACAAACGAGTCGCCCGCGTCGGTCGAAACGGAGCGCGGCATTCTCTTCGTCATCAGTTCGCCTTCGGGCGGCGGCAAGGGCACGCTGATTCGCCGCATCCTGACACACCTGCCGCGCCTCGGCTACTCGGTTTCGTGGACGACGCGTGCGCCCCGGCAAGGCGAAACGAACGGGCGCGATTATCATTTCGTCACGCCCGCGGAGTTCGACGCGGCGCGCGAGCGCGGCGAATTTCTCGAATGGGCGCTCGTTCACGGTTATCTCTACGGCACGTCGCTCAAAGTGGTCGAGCGCGAGTTGGCCGCAGGCCGCGACATCGTCTTGGAGATAGACGTGCAGGGCGCGGCCACCGTGCGTCGCGCTGGCGTCGAGGCCGTGAGCATTTTTATCCTGCCGCCGTCGTTCGAGATTTTGCGCCGGCGTCTCGTCGGGCGGCAATCGGAAAATTCCGCAGCCCTCGCCGTGCGCTTGCAAAATTCGCGCGGCGAGGTGGAACATTATCGGGAGTTCGACTACATCGTGCTCAACGACGATGTCGAGCGCGCCGCGACGCAACTCGCGGCCGTCGTGTATGCTGAGAGAGCGCGCCGCTCGCGGCAGGAACAACTCGCCGAACGCGTGCTCGCCACATTCCCTTGAAGCTGCCCGGACGCTCTGCGGACGCGCCGCGACGGTTCGCGCTCAAAACAACTTTTTAATATTATTTGAAGGAAATGGCCTGTCTGGTTGGAAGGAAAAATAGATGGTTAAAGCAACTCAATCGAACAAAGAAGAGCACAACGAACCCGCTGCGGAAAAGCAGACGCCCGCGCTCGATTCCAAGTACCGCATGATCATCGTCGCCGCACAGCGCAGCAAGCAGTTGCAGCGCGGAGCGCGTGCGCGCGTCGAGATAGACAATCAACAACACAAACACACGCGCATCGCCCTGTTGGAAGTGGAACAGGGAAAAGTTGACTTCACCATCGCGGATTCGGAGTGACGCGGCGATTTCCGCTCAAGACAGTTTCCAACCGGCGGCGGGGTCACGCGTTAGGTCGCCACGCAAGGTAAGCAGCCTCGACTTCGCGCGCTTCCCGCTCGCGCGTGATCTGCTCGTATGCCACACGCCGCGCCGTCGCACCAAGCTTTCCGGTTCTAAATAAAAACGTCGCATACTCCCGCAGGTAGTTGCAGAGAAAAGGCAGTAGACCCTCCCTCTGGAATTGCCTGACGTGTGCGGCTTCATGCGCGAGCAGCCAGCCACGCATCGTCAGATGCCCGCGTTCGTCTCTTTTGAGATAGGCTTGCGAGACAAAAATGTGCCTGCCGATAGTGAACGCCGCGCTACGCAACGCTCTCGTTAGATGGTGCGACAGGAATCCCGCGTGGATGGACATCAAGGGAAGTCGTAGCTCGTCATCACGCCCATGCCAGCGGAAAAATTGTTCGAGGCGCGCATGAGATTCTTCCGAGAGTCGCATAGCGATAAGAACGTGAATCGTGAATTGTAAATAGAAGCGATTAGCTATTCACGATTCACGGCTTTTACATATTCTTATATTCAGGCCCGCCGCCGCCTTCGGGCGTCACCCAGTTGATGATCTGGTACGGGTCCATGATGTCGCAGGTTTTGCAGTGGACGCAGTTTGAGAAGTTGATCTGCAACTTTCGCTTGCCCGCCGCCGCAGGGTCTTCAACCATCTCATAGACTGCCGCCGGACAGAAACGCTGGCACGGGTTGCCGTACTCCTCCGCACAACGCTCCGCGCAGATGTTGGTGTCGAGCACGTGCAAGTGCGCGGGTTGATCTTCGTCGTGGCCGACCGCCGCGTGATAAACGTCCGTGAGTTTATTGAAAGTCAGTTTGCCGTCGAAGCGCAGGCCGTTATAGCGTTGTTCGAGCGCGTCGCCTTTGTAGCCGAAGTCGGAAAGTTTTTTGAGCGCAGCATGGCCGGATTCGGCTTCCGCTCGATCAAACAATCCCCAAGCGCGCCCGCCCGTCAAGAACTGCAAACCTGCATTGGCAATGCCAAGCCAGCGGCCTCTGCGAAATCCCGCGTGAAAATTCCTCACCTTGCGCAACTCCGGCGTGATCCAACTCTCTTTGACCAGCGTTTCGTAACGCTGTAACTGTCGCGCCGAAAAATCTCCGGCGACGAGAGCTTCAAAGATCGTTTCGGCGGCGAGCATGCCGCTCTTGATCGCTGTGTGGATGCCTTTCAAGCGTTGCGAATTGAGGAAGCCCGCGCAGTCGCCGACGAGAAGAACGCCGTCCGCGTAGAGTCGGGGCATCGCGTAGTAGCCCCCTGCGGCGATGGTCTTCGCGCCGTAGCGCAGGAGCTTTCCGCCTTCGAGAAGCTTGGCGAGAAAGGGATGCTGTTTGAAGCGTTGAAACTCCGCGTGCGGGTCGAGCAGAGGGTCGCGGTAGTCGAGGCCGGTGACGTAGCCGAGATTAAGTATGCGATTCTGCATGCCGTAAATCCAACCGCCGCCGTAGGTGTGCGCGTCGGACGGATAGCCGAGCGTGTGCGTGACGCGTCCTGCCGGATAACGGTCGTCCGGCAGTTCCCACAGTTCCTTGACGCCGAGACTATAAACCTGCGGCTCGCGCCCTTCGTTCAAATTCAAACGCTGCGCGAGACTCTTCGTGAGCGAGCCGCGCGGCCCTTCGCCGAGCACCGTCACCTTCGCCAAAAGGTCAACGCCCGGCTCGAAGTTCGCCTTGCGCTTCCCTTCCTTGTTGATGCCCTTGTCGCCCGTGCGCACGCCGACGACGCGGTCTTCCGCGTCATAGAGCATCTCCGCGCCCGGAAACTCCGGGAAGATATTGACGCCCGCCGCCTCGCACTGTTCGCCGAGCCACGCGACGAGTTTGTTCAGAGAGACGATGTAGTAGCCGTGATTTTTGAGCGGCGGCGGCGTAATCGGCGAGCGAATCGAACGCGTCTTCGTGAGATACAAAAACTCGTCTTCTTTAACCGGCGACTCGACTGGCGCGCCCTGCTCTATAAAATCAGGAATCAACTCGCGCAGAGCTTTCGGGTCCATCACCGCGCCCGACAGGATGTGCGCACCGACCGCCGCGCCCTTCTCGATGACTCCGATTTCGAGTTCGCCCAGAGGCTTCCCCTCGCGCTTCCCGCTCTCGACGGCCTCGTTGTGCGCCTTCACCAGACGCGCCAGATGAAGCGCGCCGCTCAAATTCGCAGGCCCCGCGCCGACGAACACCACATCCATCTCCAAACTCTCTCGTTCCAT
>DASYMM010000089.1:0-10472 GCA_036009085.1 Pyrinomonadaceae bacterium
TCTGCGTCTGCGGCGGTGAAGGGTTTACTCTTCTCACCTACTCTAAAAGTTATTCCTTATCCATCAACAAACGCCGCAACTCCGCGATGCGCGTTTCGGGTGCGCCGAAGCGCGTGCGGTAATCGGCGACGCTGCGGCAAATCACTTCCCACGCGTCTTCGCGTTTATAGACTTCCGCGATCTCGACGCGGCGCGGGGCTTCCTGCGGCAGTTGCTTGTAGCTCAAGAAATAATGTTGGAGGCGTTCGACGAGTCCGACGGGAGCGTCTGTGATGTCGCGCAGGTGGCCGTAAGTGACATCGGATTCGAGGACGGCGATGATCTTGTCGTCGGCCTCATTGCCGTCAATCATGCGTAGGCCGCCGATGGCGCGCGCGTGGACGAAGAAGTCGCCGTGCGCGGCGGGTCGCTCGGTGAGCACGCAGATGTCGAGCGGGTCGCCGTCGCCGCGAATCCCCGTGCGCCCGACGCGCGCTTCGCAGAGCGCGGCCACCGTCTCGCCGCAGTAGGTTTGCGGGATGAAGCCGTAGGGCGTCGGGCACATCGAGGAGAAACGCTGCGGGCGATCAACGCGCAGGTGTCCCGAAGGCTTATCGAGTTCATACTTCACGGCATCGGTCGGCACGATCTCGATGTAGGCGTTGACAATCTCGGGCGCGTTCTCATCGCCGGGCGCGACGCCGTGCCACGGGTGCGCCTGAAAAAGTTTTGCCAGCAGATCGTGCAACGCTTCGTCGTTCGTTGTCGGCATGGGTTCCCCTTAAATTTCCGCTAACGGCGCGGCTCGCTCGTTATGTTAAAATCCGTCTCCTCGCGCGTGTGTAAATCTTTTGACGGATTATGAGACGGGCGCGCCGCGCGTGTCCAACACGGCACACGCGCGAAGAACGTCTGACTCCGCAAGGCAGAAACTTTTCATGTCGGCCACCACTTCCAACACGACGACCAACGCGGCGACCGTCATCGCGCCTGCCGACGCGCATGCGAGCGCAGTCTCCGTGCGCTGGATCATCAGCGCGCGGGATGATCTCTTGTGGTTCATCGGATCGGTCGTGTCGAGTTATGCGCTGTTTGCGCTCTACGTCGGCGGCATCGTGCCGCTTGTGCCGATGGTGGCGGCGTGGGCGATTTTGATTGACGCGCCGCACGTCTTCGGCACCTTCTCGCGCACCTACTTCGACCGCGAGGAGAGACAGGCACGCAAGCGTCTGCTCTGGGGCTCGCTCGCCTTCTTCGCCGTCGGCCCCTTGCTGGTCTGGTTTGGACTCGGCCTCGTCTTTTTCTTTCTCGCCGCGCTCTGGGCTTATTACCATCTCGTCAAACAGCACTACGGTTTCATGGTGCTCTACAAAAAGAAGAACGCAGACCTCGCGCCCACAGACAACGCGCTCGACCGTCTCTTCATTCTGCTCACGCTCACGTATCCCTTCGTCGCTTTCGTCGCGCGCGACCCGGAAGCGTTGGCGCGCGTCCCTGCGAGACTTCTAGGCGGCATCGCTTACCTTGAGACCGCGCTGCTCGCGGCGACCCTCTGCATCGCGCTTCTGTGGACGCTCAGACAGGTGCAGCGCGCCGTGCAACGACAACCGCTCGACGTGCCGAAGTACCTCCTGCTCGCCGCCTGCGTGCCGATGCACTGGCTGGTGCTCTTAACGCCGATGCCGCACAAGCCCATCGCCATCGTCGCCATCCTCACCATCTATCACAACCTGCAATACCATCGCCTCATCTGGTTTCACAACCGCAAGTACGCGGGCAGCGCGGGCGCAGGCAACAATCGTGAAGGCGAAGGACGTACACGCTACGGCGCGGCGGAACTCATCAGCCGCCGGCTCATCAACTATCTAGCCCTCGGCGTCCTCTTCGGCCTCTGGTATCAACTGCCGCGCCAGTACATCTCGCACACGAGCGGGCAGGCCGCGCGCCTCACCCAACTCGTCGCCGCCTTCTTCTGGGGCTACGCCTTTATCCACTACTATCTCGACTCCAAAATCTGGCGCGTCCGCCGCGACCCCTCCGTGGGCAAAGCACTCAACTTCAGTGACAAGTGACGAGTGACAAGTTAAAGACAAGTAAATCGTGAATCGTCAATCGTGAATAGAACACATCTCATCAAGAGAGAAAGGCCGGAACCACGAAACCACACGAAAGGGCACGAAACAATTTCAGTGTAGCTTCGTGTCGTTTCGCCTTTCCTGCTTTTTCTTGATGAAACCATTTCTAGAGAAATCCGTCTTCGTCTATTTACGATTCACGATTGACGATTTACGTCTTTATCTCGTCCCTGATCACTCGTCGCTTGACACTGCTCTCTTCACACCATTCGCGCGTCGCCGCGTGGCGATAGTCGAATAGTTTCGTCAGGCGCGGGGTGATGAGGAACGGTTCGACGAGTTGACCGACAAAGCCGAACGGCGGTTCGTATTCGATCTCGTCGCGCAGGATTGCGCCCTCGGCGTGCGGCGCGATGAGATGGCGATGACGCCAGAAACGGAAAGGCCCTTTGACCTGCACGTCTTCAAACATGCGCGGCGGCTCGTAAGCCGTATGGCGCGCAACCCAACGCACAGGAATCAAGCCGAGTAGGCGCGTCTCGACAATCGCTTCCGAACCGACTTCCGAAATCCTTGCGGCCTGAATCACACGCGAAGATTCCCACGGCGGCGTCAGGCGCGCGAGCGCATCCGGCAGTTCGTGAAACGCGAAGACGCGCTCAGGCGGCGCGCGTATGACGCTCTCTTTGACGAATGTGTGGCGGCTCATCCGGCCTTCTCCTGCGGCTGCTACAAGTGCCAAAAACAGTGACGAGTGACGGGTGACGAGTGACGAGATTAAAACAGTAAATCGTGAAGAGAGAAAAACCTGCTTTCTTCTATTCACGATTTATCATTCACGATTCACGGCCTTTCTAACTCGTCACTTGTCACCCGTCACTCGTCACTGCTCTTCATGTTCTTCGCCGTTGTAGCGCATGACGAGCGGCTCGCCGTCGGCGTTGGTTTCGAGATAGACGGGGCGACCCCAAAGGCGATAGACGTATTCGAGCACCTTGCGCGCGTATGAGGCGTCGAGTTCCGCGCCTTCGTATTGGTGTTTGAGATAGAGTTCGCGGTTGCCGTTGTAATCGCCGTCGGCGACGACGATGTATGGATAGCCGAAGTTGGTCATGTTCGAGACGAGTTGATCGCGCACGCGCTCCCAACGCTTCTCCGTCACCGTCCACTCTTCTTCTTCGACGAGTTCATAGACGAACAAGTCCAACTCCTCGCACAACTCCTCGGTCAGATAATTGCGCAGGAAGGAGACATCGTTGTCGAGTTCGCGCACCTCGAAAATCTTCTCGCGCCCCTCGCCGCCTTTGCGCCCGAACTTTTCGCGCTCCTCCGCCGTCGGGTTGTCCCAACGCCGTTCGATGTCCTCGAAGATTTTGTAGCCGAGATAATAAGGATTCAACTGCCCTTTCTGCGGCGAGACGACGCCCGCATGGAGTTCGGCAAACTCAAGCAGTTCACGATCCGGCAAATCCAGTTCGCGCATGATCCGCGCATGGTGGAATGACGCCCATCCTTCGTTCATCACCTTCGTCTGCATCTGCGGGATGAAGTATTCCATCTCTTCGTGGATCATGCCCATGGCGTCGCGCTGCCAGTCGGCGAGGGTGGGCGAGTTGTGCATGATGTAGAAGAGCAGGTCTTTTTCGGGGAGACGCTCGCCGCGCGGGAGTTCGGGGGCGGGCGCAGTAGTGGTGTGCGCGTCTTTCGGCTCGCCGAGTTTCCAGAGGTCGTCGTAGCGGCCTTCTTTGGGGAGGGCGGCGCGTTGTTGCGCTTCGGTCTGCACGGGGCGGTCGCGTTTGATGAAGAAGTTCGGGTCGATGTGTTCTTCGATGGAGAGGACGGCGTCCAGAAACTCTTCGACGGTTTTGCGCCCGTACTTGAACTCATACGCGCTCATGCGTCCGGCGTGCGAGGAGACGGATTCGACCATGCGGCGATTGGTCTTCGAGAAGTAGGCGTTGTGTTTGAAGAAGTCAACGTGGCCGAGCACGTGCGCGATGACGAGTTTGTTCTGGATGGGGCTGTTGGTTTCCAAGAGGAAGCCGTAAGCGGGGTTGGTGTTGATGACCACTTCGTAAATCTTCGAGAGGCCGAAGTCGTACATGGTCTTCATACGATGGTAGGCTTTGCCGAACGTCCAGTGCGAATAGCGACCGGGCAGGGCGTAAGAGCCGACTTCATACATCACCGTGGCGGGCACGATCTCGAAGCGCGTGGGGAACGGATCGAGGCCGAACTTGCGCGCCACTTCCCAGATTTGTTCGAGCGCGCGTTCGAGGTCTTTGATTTCAAGGTCGTCTGCCATACGCGTATTTTCCTCTCGAAGCGGCGCGGCGGCAAGGGGCAAACAAAGAAACTTCACCGCCGCAGACGCGAGAGCCAAGCCGCAGAGGGTACGCAGAGGAAACATTTAACTCTCTGCGCTAACTCTGCGTTCCGCTCCGCGTCTCTGCGGCGGTGAGTTCTTAAATTGGCTTAAGGACTTTTCTTGTCGCTCGCGGGTGCGCGGAGGGTTTTGATGGCTTCGCGGATGGCGGCGGCGTTTTTGAGGTCGGGCGATTGGCGCAGGTAACGTTCGAGTTCGTCGGCGGCGCGGGCGCGGTCGCCGCGTCGTTCGTAGAGGCGCGCGCGTTGGAGATGGACGGCGGCGAGTTTGCGTTCGCTCAGTTGCTCGGCGCGGGCGAGGGATTTCTCCGCTTCGCTGAAAGCGAAGTTGCGTTCGTCGGCTTTGGCGGGCTCGATCAACGCGGCTTGTTCGATCAAGGCCGTGGCCTGTAGCAAAAGATACTGCGCATCGTTCGGGCTGAGACGTGCGGCTTCGGCAAAGACGCGCGCCGCCACAGCGTATTTGCGTTGCTGCATCAGCACGCCGCCGAACATATACCACACGCGGTCGTCCTTCGGGTTGATGCGCTGCAACTCGTTGAGTTCCGTGATCGCTTCGGGCAGTTTGCCCTGCCTGACGTACTCGTTGGCGAGCAGGAAGCGCGCGTCGAAGTAGTCTGGGAAGATGCGTATGGCCTCTTGGAGCGCGGCGAGCGATTCGGGGGCGCGTCCTTCTTTCGCCAACTTCAGGCTCAACTCGTAAGCGGCGCGCGCTGTCGCCGGAACGTGCTGCACGAAGTTGAGACCGGCGCGTGGTGGGCGCACGCCGCCGCGCGCGGTGAGCGTGATCTCGATGGTGCGCGTCTCGCCGGGTTCGCCGGGGGCGATGTTGCGTACAAACTCCACGCGCTCGGAGGCGGGGTTGTAATCGGGCTGCGAGATCGTGACCAGATAACTCTGGTCGCTCAAGTTGCCGAAATAGAAATCGCCTTCGTTGTTGGCGACCGTCTGGTCTATGAGCGCGCCGTTGCCGCTCTCAAGGCTGACGGTGACGCGCGGCACGTTGAATCCGGCGGAGGTGCGCACCTTGCCGCGAATGCTATGGCCTTGCGCGCGCGCCGTAGAAGCAGGGGCGGCGCAAAAGAGAAGAGAAAAGAAGAGGAACAGGATAAACGTCTGTGGAGCGGAGACGCGGTAGTTCATATCGTTACTCCTCGAAGCGCGCGAGTTTGCTATTGAGTGTGATTAAAAAACTTCACCGCAGAGACGCAGAGAAGAAACGCAGAGGGGCGCAGAGACTTGAAGGCTGACCTCTCTGCGTCATCTCCGCGACTTGGCTCTGCGTCTCTGCGGTGAATGTTTTGAGTCGTATTCATGTGCACACCGCCGGAAGTATTTTCGGGCGACGGTAAAGAAAAACGGTGGAGCCGTTTGCAGGCTCCACCGGAAATAGACGTTGTCACGCCGGCATCGCCTAGAAGCTGAACTTCGCGGCGAACTGGAAGGCGCGCGGGCCGCCCGTGCCGAAGACGCTCGTGGTGCGCGCGCTCGGCCCGTGTGTAACGTTCCTGACAAAGTCCGGCGTCTCGCCCTCGTCGGTGAGGATGATGGCTGCCGGGTAGGTGAGGTTCGCCACGTTGAAGAGGTTGAAGACCTCTCCGATCAGGTCGAGGCGCGTGCGCTCGCTGAATCTGAACGTCTTCGTCAGACGCACATCCTGCGAGATGATCGAGTCGCCGCCGAGTTGTGTGTTGGGCGGCAGGAGCGCGAGGCGCGTGATCGGGTCGAAGTAGGACGGGTGGGTGCTGTCGCAACGCCCGGTCGGGCTGTCTTCGCCGCAATCCACGCCGAGCGTCGGGATGCTCGCGTTGTAAGCCGTGATAAGCGAGTTGAGGTCAGCCACGTTCGTAATGTCGCGCCCGATGGAGCCGTTGCGCGTGCCGGGCAGGTAGGTTTGGAAGGTGCCCGTGCGAGAGAGGTCTGCGAAGTGTGGCAGGAAGACGCTCTGCGGAATGCCGCTGAACGCCGTCGAGATCATCGAGACCTGCCAGCCGCCGAGCACGTTGCGCTTGAAGGCGTTGCTGCTCGTGCGGAAGAAAGGCAGTTCGTAGATCGCGCTCACGACGAAGCGGTGCGTGCGGTCGAGTCCGGCGGGGCCGAACTCCGGTCGGAAGTTGTTGAGGTCGGTGACGGTCGCGCCCAGGCCGAGCGCGTCGCCGCCGAAGGCTTTGAAGCGCGAGAGCGAGTAGCTGGCCGTCATCTGGAAGCCGTTTGAGAAGCGGCGGTCGAGCCGGAAGAGACCAGCCACGTAGGTTGAGAAACCGGAAGAGTCTGCGTAGGGCACCGTGTTCTCGTAGGCCGAGCGCGGGCCGGTGATGTCGTCGTCAATCTTGTTGATGTCGTAGACGATGACTTCGTGCAAGCCCTTGCGATAGTTGAAGTCGGCCTGAAAGAGCATCTTCCAGGGCAGTTCGCGCTGGACGCCGACGGCGTACTGGATCGAGTAAGGCACCTGGAACTCGGTGGAGAAGAGCGGGCCGGAAATCGCGCCCGCGCATTCGAGCGAGGTCTGGCCTGACGGGCAGTTGAACTGCCGCGATTCGATGTCGGCACGCGCCGTGCCGACGAGCGCGAGAGCCTGAGCCAGCGTCAGGAATCCCGTCGGGTTGGGGATCAAGGTTCCGGGATTGTCCGGGTCTTCAACGAGTTCGGCGGCACCGAAGTTGGCGTCGCCGCCGGGGAAGAGAGGGCTACGCAGGTCGCGACCGACGAGGAACAGTTCCGCTCCCGGAGGGCCGAGGTCGGCGCGCTCGAAGAGACGCAGGTTGTCAATCGTGTTGTCGTAGTAGAGGCCGACGCCGCCGCGCACGACCGTCTTGCCGTTACCGGCCACGTCCCACGCGAAGCCGACGCGGGGCGCGAAGTTGTTCGTGTCGCGCGCGCTGGCCGCAGTGCCTTTGCCGAAGAGCGGGGCGACGATGGACGGGCGCGTCTGGTCGTGGTTCCACAGGTTCGAGTCAATGCGGTACGAGAGACCGAAGTTTGCCGTGAACCTGTTGGAGAGTTTCCAGGAGTCGTTGCCGTAGAACTGGAAGCGGTGGTTGAGCGTGTCGGTGCGGTCGGAGTTGAAGGGCAAAACGTCGCTGCCGATGCCCATCGAGATGTCGCGCACGGGTGCGTTCAGGAAGTCGGCTTCCGTCACATAATCGCTCTCGTCCGCGAATAGGCGGATGCGTGCGGGCTTGGCAAAGGCGAACGTGCCGTTGATGGAGGTGCGTTCGTAGTTGCCGCCGAAGCGGAGGGTGTGATTGCCGCGAACCCACGTCAGGTCGTCGCGCAACTGGTGGCGTTCCTGATAGGTGCTCTGCGGCGCGATGGCGTTGGTGCCCGTGCGGAACAACTGCGAGCCGAGGATGCGGATTTCCGGGACGCCCTCGACCGCCGGGTCAATCTCGTTTGAGAAGTCGCTGACGTTGACGACGAAGTTGTTGGTCACCGTCGGGCTGAACGCATGCGTCGTGCCGATGACGACGTTGTGCGAGCGATTCGACACGAGTTGGTTGTTCGATTGGAAGATGCCGGAAGCGGACTCGCGCGGCAAGATGCCGGAGCCGGGCGCGAACGGCACATCCTGAAAATTGTCGTTGAAGGAGTAGCGCGTGTAAAGGTTCGTCTTGTTGCTGACGATCCAGTCAATCTTGGCCGTGAGCAGTTTTTCGTCGAACGGGTTCGGAGTGAAACCGGCGAAGGACGGAGCCTCGGTCGGGTTGTGCAGAGCGGAGCCGTCCTGATTGTTCCCTTCATAGTTGAAGAAGAAGAACAGCTTGTCGCGCTTGATGGGGCCGCCGAGCGTGCCGCCGAACTGCTGGCGGTCGAACGGGATTCTGGTGGCGCGCGCCGGCACAGGGATGTTGTTCGCCGCATCGAGCCTGCTGAGCGAAGGGAAGGCCGACCACTTATCGTCGCGCGCGTAGATGTAGGCGTTGCCGTGGAAATCGTTCGAGCCGGACTTCGAGATAATGTTCACGGAGCCGGTCGAAGATGCGCCGGTCGAGAGATCGTAGTTCGAGATGCCGAGTTGGAACTCCTGCACGATCTCCTGCGAGAAGTTCTGCACGGTCGTGCCGACGACGTTGTCCACCACCGAGCCGCCATCGACGGCGATCTGCGTGGAGCGTCCGGCCTGTCCGGCGATGGAGATGCCCGTGTAGTTGGCCTTGGTCGGGTCGAAGCTGCCGCCCTCGACCTTTTCGACGCCGGGCTGGAGTTGCGCGAGGTCGAGGAAGTTTCGACCGTTCAGCGGCAGGTTTTGAATCTGGATGGTGCCGACGACGCCGGAGACCGTGTTGTCAACGCGGTCGATCTGCGCTTCGCTCGAACCGACGATGGTGACTTCTTCGTTCGCGCCGCCGATCTGCAACTCGGCGTCGAGCGCGGCGTTCTGGCCGACGGCGACCTGCACATCTTTAAAAACAGTCTTTTTGAAGTTTGCGCCCGTGATCGTAACTTCATAGTTGCCGGGCGGGAGTTGGCGTATGGAGTAACGCCCGTCGTCGCTCGTCGTGACGGTGCGGGTCAGATTGGTGTCGGTGTTGCGCGCGGTGACGGACGCGTTCACGACGATAGCGTTTTGCGGGTCGGTCACGGTGCCTTCGATAGCGCCCGTCGGCTCCTGCGCCCCGGCTGGCACTGACAAACTCAGCATGACGAGAGCCAGCGAGAGGAAACTTGCCAGCCACGTCTTGAATGTGTTCTTCATAGGATTTTGAAACTCCTTTAGCGTTGGAAGAGAGTCCAACCGTTAGTGGCGTGCATGGCGAGCACTCTCGCCACGCCGCGCGCCAGACTCTAGCGAAGCCTTGTCGCTCATTTCGGGGAAGACTCCTGACGCTCCCAAGAGTTGGAAAGTTCAGGCTGGGCGAATGAACTGCTCGCAGCGTCTCGCTTCTTGACAACGCAGACTCGCAAACGTCGTGCCGACGGGAAAACTTCTCACTGATCTGTTTAGGAAATAAGGAGATAGGCGATAGAGGTGGAGGACGACGGATGAAGGCATGGCCGCGTTAATCTTGCGGAATTTGGATTAGGCTTTAGATTTATGAAATCCGGGTTCGTTGCCGTCGCTTATTTTCTCGTAAATTTCGCGCACCATTTCGGCGGGAAACGCGTGCGCGTGCGAAGTTCGGCAGTGACGCCGAGCAGCGCGACGACGGACTGACGGTGAGCGCGCAGGCCGACACGCCCACTGCGGCGTGGAGCTATGCAAACGCAACGGGGTGGCGGTAAAATGTTTCCCTCATTCGGGGCCTCCGCTACTCAACCCCGCGAAGAACTCTTGACTGAGACAGCCTTCGCCTCACCCCTAAGTTAAGGAGACAGTATGAACCCGAAACGATTGATAGCTTGTTCCCTCGTCGCGCTTATTGCCGTTGCGATTTTCATCAACTTCGCGATCCCGGGCGTACGCCGTGCGCTCGCCTCGTCGCCCGCAGCGCAAACCAACCTGCGCAAGGTAAAAATCGTGCACGGTCGGGCTTCGCCCGTCGAAGTGACGGAAGTTATCTGGAACGGCTCGCCGCTCAGTCCAAACGGCGGCATCCCGTCAGGCTCCGATTGGATCGGGAACTTACAGGTCAGATTTAAGAACAAGAGCGACAAGCCTATCAGCTTCGCCCGCTTCATGCTCTTCGACACGGCCATACCGAACGTCTCTTCTCTGGCGTTTGTCTACGGCAAAGAATATTCCACCGACACGAGTGAGCCGACCGTCGCGCCGGGTGAGCACGGCGTGGCAAAACCCGACATCGCAATGTACGGCTCGACGACCGGGACGACCGATCTTAAACTCACAACCAGTAAGGTTGTTTGGAATTTCAACTATGACATGTTTTGGGCAGTCGGGGATTTGTGGGAAGTGGACACCTCGCCTAATGCCCCAACAAAGCATAAAAGAATCACTCCTGCTCCAACGCCGACGCCTCAAGCCAAAGCGACGCAACCGCTCCGCAGCCCGTTCGTCGAGGCGCGTTTTAACCATGCCCCCGCGCCGGCGGTCGCGGTTGAAGACCCTTGTGAGGGCAATCCGTTTATTCC
>DASYMM010000090.1:0-15543 GCA_036009085.1 Pyrinomonadaceae bacterium
AAATTTAACTGGCGACGCATTTGCTATTGTCAAAGATGAGCTTCGGCGGATTTCTCAGGCAGTCGTCGTGCGTCAGATTCACGGATCGCCGGAAGCGAAAGGACTAACGGGTTGCGACGCGCGGGTCTGTTTCGTCACACCATCAAAGATTTACGTTTCATCACAGTGATCCTCTTCGTGTCCATCACGACGTTGATCTGCGCCTACACGCGCGCCTCTTCGCACGCCTCTTCACACGAGAGTCCCGGCGCAGAGGCGGCGCAGCAGAGAAGACAAAATCCGCGCCCGCAAACGCGTCGCCGCGCGCCCGCCAGCCCACGCCCGCGCGTCGATTATTCCAAATTCTCGCACGCCACCAAAGGCCACTTTGAAAACTGCGCCTCCTGTCACCAGATCACTTCGTTTGCGCAGCCGGACATACGCGACTACCCGGATCATCCTTCGTGCATCGAATGCCATCGTCAACAATTCTTTCGCGGCGCGCGTCCGGTTATCTGTTCAAATTGCCACACCGTCACCGCGCCCAAGAGCGATGTCCGCTTCAAGTTTCCGAAGGCAGACGCGCCCACGCAGTTTGCAGACATCTTCCCGCACGCCAACCACATCAAGACGACTTCGCTCCTGCAATTCAAGAAAGTCGTCGGCGAGAAGGTAAACATTCAGGCGACGTGCACGTACTGTCATAAAGTTGACGGGGCGGCGCAGAAGCCGCTGGCCGGTGCGCCCAAAGACGCCTTCATCGCGCCCGCCGGAACTTTCATGACCACGCCGACGAGCCACGTCACCTGCTTTCAATGCCACTGGCAGAAGGGCGTGGAGAACCGCGAACAGGAACCGCTCTCGAACGAGTGCAGCCGTTGCCATCAAAATCTCGCGAAGCCGTTGATTCAAACTGCGGCCTTAAACACAACTCTCTCGGCTCCGGCGACTCCGCAGAGTAGAGCGCAAAGTAACGCGAGCGTGCCAAAGCTCATTCCGGCGTCGTTGCCGGGGACGCTCGCCGCGCACAGCACTCTGACGACGCCCCCGCGCATCTCGCCGAAGTTCGTGCACGAACTCGATCCGCATAAGAAGCGTGCGAACGAAGAGGGCAAGGAAGTTGCCATCACCTGCACGCAATGCCACGCCGGGGTGCGAAAGGCCGTGACGCTCGAAGCGATGCGTTTGAAAGTGAATCAGGTGCAGTTGTTGCCGTCGTGCTCGACTTCCGCCTGTCACACCGCGCTCTCGGGCACCGTCGGATTGAAGCTCTCCGTGTTTCGTGAACTCAGAGAGCGCGGCAAGGATGCGAAGTTCGACTGCGCCTTGTGCCACGCGCCGCCCTTGAGCGTGAACGCGGAAGTTCCTTGCAGCCATTACAAGGCCGTGCTTGAGTCTGCGAAGAAAGAGAACGAGGCTTTGGAGAAGGCGGGGAAGAAGGCTAGAAGCCTCGCAGGGATAGAGGGACTCATCCCGCCGCGCTGCGCCGACGCGCCGAAGAAGGAGGGCAATTAAACGGACGTGCGCCCGAACGCTCAGGATGAACAGATCGTGAAGAGGCAAGACGAACGCGTCGCCGCCGCTGCTACTGCTCTCGCCCCGCGCCGTCTCCGTGCGCGCAGTCCGAAGGTGCGGCAGACGTTCACACTCGCCGTCTTAATCTTAGGCGTCGCCGCGCTCGTCGCCCTCTCAATCTTCAACCGTCGCGCCGACGCTTCCGTCGCGTCAAACTCGTCAGCCGAACTGGCAACGCAGGAGCAGGGAATGAGCGGCATGGACTTATCGAAGTTCCTGCACAACAGCCCGCGCCACGCCACGCTCGCCTGCGCCGCCTGTCACGCCCGCGACAACTCGACGCGCCCCAACTTGCCCGGCCACAAAGCCTGCACCGATTGCCATCTGCCGCAGTTCGTCACGGCTAACAACCCGATGTGCGCCATCTGCCACACGGACGTGCAGACGGGCAACCCGCCCGTCAAAGGCTTCCCCGCGATTCGCAGTTTCAACGCGAAGTTCGACCACGCGCAGCACAACACGGGCGCGGCGCGTCCGGCGAGCGGCTGCGTCGCCTGCCACACGCCCGCCTCGCGTCGCAGCGCGGCGTTGACCATTCCCGCAGGCTTCAACGCGCACGCACAGTGCTACACCTGTCACACGTCGAACGCGCAAAGCAACGGGCGCGACATCGCTTCGTGCGGCGTCTGCCATTCGCTCGCCGCGCGTTTCTTCCGCACCCCGACGAACGCGCGCGCCTTTCGCGCCAGCTTCAGCCACGCCACGCACGGCGCACGCCAACGCCTCGCCTGCAACGATTGCCACAACCTGCGTGCCGGAGCCGCACAATCCAGACAAGTCACCGCACCCGCCGTCTCCCAACACTTCAACACGACGCGCGCGCAAAGCTGCATGACGTGCCACAACGGGCGACGCGCCTTCGGCGACACGGATTTCAACGACTGCCGGCGTTGCCACAAAGCCCAAACTTTCCGCATGGGCATCTAACGCCGCGCGCACGCTAAATTTACGGGAAAGAAAATTGACAACCGCGCGGGGGCGGTCTTATAGTGACTTCGCATCGGCGAGCCTTCGCATTCGTCGCCGCTGGCACGGTTCAACGCACTACGAAATATTGCTAACGCTCTTCCAAATTTTGCTATTTCATCTCCCCTAAGTCTCTGAAAAGATTGCCGCCGCCGACAGGGCAGACCCCACTTTGAAGGACGACCAGCCATGAAATTATTTTTAGTTCTCGCCGCCACCCTGAGCTTTGCCGCGATCAATCTGTCCGGCAACGTCGCCTCGCTCGCCACCCTGAGCAGCAAGGTGCAACCGAAAGAAGTGACGCTCGGCAAAGATGCCAAAGCGACGGGGCAGGGCAGCAAGTCCGTCCACTTCACGCACGAAGCACACGCGACCAAGCCTTATAGCGCCGACGGCAAATCCGTCATCGGCTGCGCCGAGTGTCATCACACGGATCAACCGAAGTCCGCGCTCAAGGGCGTGCTCAAAACTTCCGAGCGCGAGGAGATGCTGACGACAGCCTCTCTCGAAAAGGCCGACGCGAAACCCGTCAAGACCTGCCGCGAGTGCCACGCGCAGACGGACATCAAGCCCGCCGGTTGGCCTGCCAACCCGGAAGTCACCTACCCGGACGAATCCGACCCGATTACGCTGACGAACGAGGAAGCCTATCACCGCAATTGCAACGTCTGCCACGACGCGGTCAAGAAGCGCGACCCGGCGACGAAAGCTCCCGTCACCTGCGTCCAATGCCACAACGGGAAGTGATTTCTAAACAAGGTAGTCAATCAAGGCGGTTGGAAACAAGAAATGCGAAACTTAGTCTTAGCTTTGACGTGTGGAGCCGCGCTGCTTGCCCCCGGTTGCGGCACGCCGTCTGCGACGAACAACACCAACGGCAACACCAACGGCAACGCGGCGGCGACGACGAGTAGTAACCAGACGTTTAGCGCGTCGAACAGAAACCTTTCGCCCGTCTCTGCCGCGCACGGCGACAATGCCGCGCCTCCGTCTACCGCCCCGGCTAACAATTCAGCCCAGAAGCCGGGCATTGACACGGCCGCGCTCGATGCCCGGATCGAAAAGGCCGAAGCGAAAGCTAAAGGCGGGGCGCAGGCGGACAAACTCGCTGCCGCCGCAGCCCTCGTCGAGCGCGCGAACGTCTATCGAGATGCGGGGCAGCCGTCGCTCTATAAATTCGCCCTCGGCGATTATCGCCGCGCGTTGCGCTACCAACCGGACAACACCGAGGCGCGCGAGAAGATGAACGAGATCGTCAGCATCTACCAATCAATGGGTCGCCCCGTTCCCGAAAACGGCAACGAACCGTAAGCCGCAAAACCTTCACCGCAGAGACGCAGAGGGGGCGCAGAGGAAGAATTGATCTTCTCTCTGCGCCCCCTCTGCATCTCTGCGGTGAGTTCTTACTTCTTAGTTGTACTCAATCACAACTTGTCATCATCCGATCTTGATGCCGATGGCTTCGAGAAACTTCGTCGGGCGGTCGCCGCCGATCATGGCGAAGATGTAGTCGTTCTTGATCGTCGCCTTCACTTCCTGCGAGCGCGCGTTCATCAAGACGACTTCGTCGTCTGTCAGTTCTTTGATGGCCGTGCCGAAATAGACCTTGATCTTGCCCTCGTCAATGCAATCGTAAACCTGCTGCTTGTTGCCGAACTTGAGATCGTTCTTCAAGTCGCTGCGGATGACGAGCGTGACTTCGTTGATCTCTTCGTCGGGACGAAAGGTGATCTGCGTGCCGTCGCGTCGCGCGACCAGATCAACCGCCGCTTCGATGGCCGAGTTGCCCGCGCCGACGACGATGATCTTCTTGCCCCGGTACTCCTCCGGGTCTGTCAACTTGTATTTAACTTTGTCTTCCTCTCTGCCGTCGCGTGTCACTTTCATCTCTTCGCCGGGCAGACGCAGTTTCATCGGCGTGCCGCGATTGCCGAGCGCGAGGATGACGCGGCGCGCACGATACGTCTGCTTGTCTTTCGCCAATCCCTGCTCCGTCTGGATCGTGAAATAGTCGCCGTCTTCGGCTTTCTTTACGGACTTGCAACTCTCGTTTTCGTTGACGACGATGCCGTGCCGGAGCATCGTGCCTTTCCACGTCTCAAGTATCACTTCGCGCTGCAAGCCCGCGCCTTCAACCGCGATGCCGCCGCGCGACTCCATCGTCTCCGGCTTGAAGAAGACGTACTTGTTCGCCGGGTACGCATCAATCGTCGCGAGCACCTTGTCCTGTTCGATGTTCACGTAGCTGAGTCCGGCTTGCTTGGCGATGACCGCAGCGGAGAGTCCCGCCGGGCCTGCGCCGATGATCGCCACGTCCACTCCGGCTTTCGGCTCAGGTTGCGCGGCGTGCAGTTCTTCAACGATGTGCTTGATGCAATCCGCGCCTTCGTTGGCGGCGTTTTTGATGAGGGGCGTGCCCGATACGTCGCCGATGATGTAGCAGCCGGGAACGTTCGTCATAAACGTCGCATCGCGCGCCGGCACTTTGCGCGGCGGAATCTTCTTCGTCGTGTTGACGACGATACACGCCTTCGGGTTGACCGGGCACTCCACCTGACAGGAAGTGTCTTCCATGCATTGCGCGCTCGCGATGGGCGTGGCGAAGCCGTTGACGATGGCGAGCACGTCGTGCGGGCAGGCGTCCACGCAGGCGTGGCAGCCGATGCAGCGTTCCGTGACGATGACGGGGTGCGGGTAGTTCGGCCCGTCCGGGTCGTACTTCTCCAACAGTTCTTGCGTGAGTTGGAGACGTTCTTTCTCCTCGCTCTTCGGCTGGACGGGCGGCTCCGCGAGCAGTTGGCGCGCGCGCGCCGCATCGCGCAGCGCAAAACCGATGCCGACGGCGATTAAAAACAGGCTCACGCCAGCCCAACCGAACCACGGCAACCCGCCGAAATAACTCTTGCCCGCGAAATCATCACGCGTCAGCAAGTTGATCGCCAGGAGCAACGCGGTGAGCGCGAGAATGATGAGCAGTTGCGACTTTTTCATAGCCTCGAAAACAAGTTATGCGAGTTTGACCTCTGAACTATTTTCACCCTGAATACTACTTTACCTTCGCCCCGCTACTTCTCCTTCGTTGCCAGCAGCGACGGATTCCAGTGGCGCGTGTCGCGGACGTGCTGGACGTGGCAGGAGGTGCAGTTCGGCATCCCGGCTGTGAGCAGCGCGCGTCCCGTCTGAGCGTCAGTCTTGCCGTTATGACAGGCGGCGCAGGTGGTGCGCGGCGTCTCGCGGTCGAGCGTTGCGCCGTAGGATTTATGACAGGTTGAACAGGAGACT
Organism: Pyrinomonadaceae bacterium; assembly: GCA_036009085.1. Classification (GTDB taxonomy): domain Bacteria; phylum Acidobacteriota; class Blastocatellia; order Pyrinomonadales; family Pyrinomonadaceae; genus JAIVJZ01. Next base: position 5,803 of record DASYMM010000090.1, read on the forward strand.
TCGCCGGAGGCGTTGCCGCCGAGCGCGCCCGTGGTGCGCACGCGGTAGAGGTGTAGCGCGTGAAACTGCGCGCTGCGCCGCTCGTTCTCGCCCGTGCCCGGCCAGTTCGCCACGAGTTGCCGGATGTTGCCGGGCTTCTGCTGCCACGCTTCCGCGTCGAGTCCCTTCCACTTCCACTGTCCGTTCACGACCGGGTAGCCGAACGTGCCACCGTGCGGCGTGCGTACCGCGCGCCCGTTATAAAGTTTCCTGTTGTTGTCGTTATGACAGCCCGCGCAGGTCTGGTCTAACTCCACGCCCTTTTGAAAACTCGTGTTGTAAGGCGCGATGCCGGGACGAAACTCCGCGCCGCGATGCTCGGCGTGGCAACTGATGCAGCCGACCCCTGCGGCGACGTGCGGCGGCGTGACGGTCGCCGCGAAGGCTTCCGTCTGATGGCACGCGGCGCAGTTTGTCTCCATGCTCGTGCGTAGCGTGTGGCACGTCGTACAGGAGTTGGCGTTCGGCTCGCGCGCGATGGCCGGAGTCGAAGCGAGACTCTGGCGCGCGTGCGCGTTCGAGATCGGCGCGGGCGAGAACGCGGACGTGTAGCTGAAAGCGGCGACGATGGAGAGCAGCCCGACGACGACCAAGCCCCACGTGAAGATCGAGAAAGGCCAGGGGCGTTCGAGATCGCGCGTGGGCTTCCAGTTGAAGCGCGCCTTACCGAGCTTCGGCGCGGGCGGGCGCGGGCGCAGAGGCGAGGGGCGCGCCACCTTGCCCGCCTCTCGTTTGCGCTTCTCCCAAAAAACGTCGAGCGCGCCTTCGTCCGCGTCTTCGCCGTCTGCACCGGCGGCGGGCGCGGAAGACAGCGCGCCGCTGTGCGCGTCGGCGGTTTTGGGCGCGCCTGTTGTCGCCTGAATGCTGCCGCTCGGGAGTTCGGCATCGCCGACGCGCACGGCGGTCTGATACCTGACGCGGATGGCGAGCGCGTCTTCGTTAAAGTCTATGAAGAGGAAGAACGGGCCGATCTGGATGACATCGCCGTCGGCCAGCGCGGCTTTCTCTTCGACGAGTTTGCCGTTGAGCGTGGTGGAATTGGAGGGGCTGAGATGGAAGATGTAGAAACGCCCGTCAATTTTCCTGATGCCTGCGTGGAGGCGCGAGACGGTCGGGTGGTTGAGATTGAGTTCGCAGTCGGGGAGACGCCCGATTGCCAACCCTTCGGAACTGAGCGTGACCGGATCGAAGGCGCGATCCTCACGCGTGATGATGAACGTGTTGGCCTCTTGCCGTGTGCTCACTGAAATTTGACTCCGCTCTGGCAGTCCTGAAAATAAACGGGAGACGGGCGCGTCTCCAATACAGATAACTGCGAGCTAATGCTGATAGCTTCGCGTTAGTGCACTCTGAAAAAGACCACTTGAATGATATGCACCAGCATCAACACCAACATCAGCGACGTGGCGACGACGTGCGGCGCGAGCCACAGTTTAAGAAGTTGATGCAGGTAGATCAGCGAATCAACGCGGCGCAGTGTGACGGTTGACTCGATGGCGTCGAGCAGCAGACGCCCTTCGGGTCTGTATTGCGAAGGGTCGTCCGTGCCGAAAAGGAACGTGCGGCTCAATTCTTCCGCAGGCTTCTTGAAAGGTTCCAGTTCAATTTTGAAATCTTCGCGCGCCTGAGAGTGTAGGGAAGTTAAATCTTCGCGGCGCACGTACTGGCGCAGCAGGTAGCCGAGCGAGAGGTAGCGCGGGCGCACCTTGCGCAGGATGATTTCTCGAATGGCGGGCGTGCTCTCGGTGCCGATCTGTGCGAGCGTCTCGCGGATTTCGTCGCGCCTCATGCGCAAGTCCTCGATGAGGAGCGGTTCGCCTTCGATGCTCGTCATGATGCGCGGCACGATGATGTAGCAGGCGATGCCGAAGAGGCCGGAGAGGATGACGAGGTCGAAAGAGATCATCAAGAGCGACGTAAGTAGTCCGCCGGTGTGTCGCCCGCCGTGCAGGAGGAGCAGGAGTCCGGCGACGATGCCTGCGTAGACGTGCGCGAGCATCCAGTAGCGCAGCGCGCCCGCGCGTCGCCTGTAAATTTGCTTGCGCCCCGGATAGGCCATGACGACGGCGATGCCGACGAGTCCGACGAGTCCGGTCAGCCAGCGCACGGTGAGCCATGTGCCGCCGATTCGTCCGTCGAGGCCGTAGCGGAAGATCGCCCAGACGGTGAGCGCGGTAAAGATGAAGGTGGAGAGGACGCCGCCCGCGTGCCAGATGCGCGCGAGCGTGTCGCGCTTGTGGATGTTGCGACCGATGGCGTGCGTCTGATCTTGAAAGACGATGCCGATGCGATTCTTGACTTCGGTGAAATACTCGCGCGGGTTGACGCGCACGAGCGCGCCCGTGGGGCAATTTTCCTGACACGAATAAGCGTGCGTCTTCGCGCCCTTCGGGTTGAGGCCGGTGTTGTTGCAGAGGTTGCATTTGACTGCGAGCAGGTTCTCCGTCTCCGTCACTTCGGGCGGCGGTTCGGGCGGGGCAAGGCTGAACCACTTGCGCAGACGCCCCTGCCACGTGACGGGCGCGGGCGCGACGGGCTTGCGCGGGATCATCGAGATCGCGTTGTAGGGGCATTGCGTGGCGCAGTCGCCGCAGCCGATGCAGGTCTTCGGGTCAATATCAATCTGCCCGTTGCTGAAACGACCTATCGCGCCCGTCGGGCAGCCCGTCAAACATTCGGGGTCTTGGCAATGCAGGCAGACGGAAGGCGAGAGCACGTGCTGGCTCGACGCGCTGCCCAATTTCTTCGGGCGTTCGATGTGGATGCCGCGACGCAGCAGGCGCGACTGGCCGTGAACCTTGTGGCAGGCGAGCGAGCAGTTGCCGCAACGCACGCACAAGTCCATGTCCATGACGAGCAAATTCGTGCCGTCAACGATGCCGGTGGAAATCTCTTTCTCGGTCGCGCCGAGTTGGAGCATGGCGGCCTCCGCTACGGCCTCGATGTGATCGTCGGCCACGGAGAACTTGGAAAACTTATTTGTCACCGCGTCGCGCAGTTTGGGATTCGAGCGCAGGTGCGAGATCGAGATTTCGAGGACTTCGGTGCGCGAGAGGATCGTCGCCGTGTAAGACCAGCTTTTGTCGCTCGCGACGCCTTCGAGTCCGAGGCAATTGCCCGCGCCGAGGAAATCGAGATTGGATTTTTCGTCGAGCGCGGCGGCCAGATCAGCCATCGCGGGGTTGAAGTCGAGGCCGCTCACGCAGCGCACCCAACCGTTTTTGATGAAGACGATGCGATCTATCGTCTCGCCTTCGCGGTGGAGGATGTGGTTTTTGCCATAGACCATGAAGCGCGCGGCGTCGCCGAGTTGCTTCAGGAGTTCTGCATCGAAGGCGTCGCCCGTCGCCTGTTGCACGTCGACGAGCGTGCGCCCGAGTCCGTGTTTGCGATAGGTGACATCGAGATTTTGACCAAACTTCGGCAGTTTACGCAGCAGACGCAGGGCTGGGCGGGTGACTTCGAGCACGGTGGCGGGCTTGGCCGTCGAAGCCTTGACCGTGGCGTTGCGCGGCACGCCCGCGAGAATCGCCATCTCGCCGAAACTGACGCCTTCGGGAATCTCGCCCACCTTCTTCGACGTGCCGCTTTCGTCGGCCACGTAAGCGTCGCACATGCCTTCGACGGTGATGTAAAAAGTGTTGCTGCCCCAGTCGCCCTGCCGGATAATTTCCTCGCCCGGCGCAAACTCGAAGAGGCGCACATAAGGGCCGACTTTCTTGCCGTTATAGTTGCGCCCGTAGGCGACGACTTCGAGGTCGAGTTCGTAGGTAAAGTGGTCGCCGTGGCGTTCGACGAGTTCGGAAATGATGTCAACTTTACTGATGGCGTCGAGGATAGATTTATGCTTAGTAATTTCCTTGGGCATAGATAAAGGATGATCCCGGATTTTATGTAGAGCGAATTAGATCGGAAGCGACCAGCGTAAAAGCAGATGCCTTTTGAAAGTTAAACAAGGCTTTAATTCTGAACGGCGGGCATTATAACAGAGTCCGTCGCGGGTGGTGAGACTTAAATAAAAGCGGGCGGACGAATAACCGCAGAGCCTGTGCGGGCTGAAAATATGACACGGTTTTTTGGAACTTCGCGGGCGGCGCGGCGTGTATCCTGACGGGCGACCGTGCGGCTGGAAGTGTATAATCTCTCCGCTGGACGCCCAAACGTGTGAATCGGCGAGCCTGCCTGTCCTAGCATGAGTGCGATTAGTTCCATAGACGAACTGCTGCTCCCCGCGCGCGCGACCGTCGCACGGCAGAGCGCAGCCGTGGCCGAACCGCTCTCGGATCACAGCCTGTTGGAAGCCGCGCGCACGGGCGACGAGGCGGCGTTTGCGGAACTCGTCAGGCGTTATCGCAACCAGATCACGAATTACGTCTATCGCCTGACGAACGATTACGAGTCGGCGGTTGATCTGGCGCAGGAAACTTTTATGCGCGTTTTTCGCGCGGCGGATCGTTATCAGGCGACCTACGCGTTTTCAACCTACATCTATCGCATTGCGACCAATCTCGCCATCAGCGAGTTGCGCCAGCGGAAACGCCGCCGCCTCGTCTCCCTGACGGGATTCTTCCAGACGCAGGATCAGTCGGGCGAGCCGTGCGAGTTAGACCCGGCTGACAAGCGGCCTTTGCAGGACGTTGCGCTCGTTGACGACGAACGCCGCGCGGCGGTCGCCCGCGCGATTGCGACGCTGCCGGAGAAGTATCGCGCGCCGCTCGTCCTGCGCGACATAGAGGAGCGCAGCTATGAAGAGATCGGGCGCATTCTGGAGATGAGCGAGGGCACCGTGAAATCGCGCATCAGCCGCGCGCGGACGTTTTTACGCGACAAGTTGCAGGACTATTTATAGGACTGTTTTTATAGTCGAGGGTGGTGTGAAAAAAATGGATTGTCAGAAGTGCAAAATTGAGATCGAGGAGCGCGACCTGCGACGCGAAAGTCTGAGCAACGCAGGCCAAACGCATATGGCGAGTTGCGCGAGTTGCCGCCTGTTCGGCGAGGAACGCCTCGCGTTGCGGCGTCTCGTCGGCGGGTTGGAGAAAGTTTCCGCCCCCGCCGATTTCGAGTTCCGCATGCGCGCGCGCATGGCCGCCGAGGCGAGCCGGAACGCGCCGCGCGCGAGTTGGTTCAACTTCTCGCCCGCCGCTCTCTCTTGGCCGCTCGCAGCCTGCTTCGCGCTCGCCGTCTCCGCCACGCTCTACTTCCAACAACAGCCGCAGCCGAACGCGGCGACGGTCATAGCAAACGAACAGACCCGCCCCATCGTCGTCGCGGAGACGCCCGCGCCGCAGGCGACGCTCGGCGTAGAGACTGCTTCGAGTGCGACTGATACGAACGTCGAAACTCCGCCGGGCGCGGATGAGACTTCACAAAAGAATTCGCTCGCCGCGCGTAGGCGCGCGTTGCCCGTCCGCGTCGCCGGTGGACGCACGACGGTTGATGCGGCGCAAATCCGTGCGGGACTCGAAGAAACGAGTTCCGCGAGTTTGCCGGGCGCGCCCGTGATGCACACCGCGAACAACCCGGCGACGGGTGAGCGCGTCCTGATTCCCGTGCAGGTGAGCGCGCAGGAACGCCCTTTGAAAGTTTTACTGCGGGAGACTGGCGGGGAAGCGCGCACGATCTCGGTCGAATCCGTCTCTTTCGGCTCGCGTGATGTCATCGGTCGCCCCGCGACGATGACCAAGGCGTCGCTTTCGACGAATCAAGGTGTCTGGTAGTGCTACCGAACGTTTTAAAACAGAGATTCCGCGACTCGTTCGCCATGCTTAGCGGGCGACAGCGGCGCACGCTTATCTGGTTCGCGCTTGGCGTGCTCTTCTTGTGCGCCTGTAGCATGCGCGGCGCGTTCGCGCAGACGCCGAAGGCGAGGCCGCTCCAACAGCGTCGCGCGCCGCTTTCCCCTGCGGTTGCGACGACGCAGACGAAACCGGGCGTCGCTTCGTCAGCGTCGGCGTCGAAATTTCAAGCTGCCTCGCCGCAGGTGATCGCCGTCGTGCATCGCATGAGCGGGTGGCAACTGCGCACGCTGCTGACGCCCGCCGACGCGCATTCCGCTTCGACCTTTGACGAGGACTTTGTCCGCACCAACATCGTCGCCGGTTTTATCTTGCCGGACGGGCGTTCGGTCATCGCGCGCCTGCCGCATGCCGAAGCGGAGATGCTGAATCTCTCCGCCGCCTTTCGCCATCCCGGCTTGCCTGCAACGTCGCCGGATAATGCGGAGTTGCTGCTGGTGCGTTCCGACGGCGCGCAGTTCAACGCGCGTTTCATCGGACTCGACGCCAGCACCGGCCTCTCGCTTCTCGAATCGGACAAGCCTCTGTTCGCTCCCACGGCGGAAGCCGCGCCGCACCTGCCGCCCGTCGTCGGCCAGCGCGTGCGCCTGATCGCGCCCGTGCGTGCGGCCACGCCCGCCGCCTCTACCGCGCCGCTCCCCGCAAATGCTATCGTCGCCGCGCCTCCCTTGACGGCTGCAACTACTGCGCCTCCGGCGATCTCTACGGCGCGACCGGAAGATGCGCCCGTGGGCGACGAAGGCTTCGTCTACATGAACATGAGCGAGGAAGCGGGACAGTTGCGCGAGGTGAAACGTTCGCCTTCGGGCAAGGCTCTGGAAATGACTTTGGATGTGCAGCGCGTCTCGCCCGAATGGGCTGGCGGCGTGGCCTTGAGCGAGACGGGAACGCTCGTCGGCATCGTTGAAGAAAGCGACGCGCGCGCGACGCGCCTGATGTCTGCGGAGACGGTGCGCGGGGCGGCGCGTCGCGTGCGCGCACGACGCGCGAGCGTGCCGCAGCCCTGGCTCGGCGCACGCGGCGATGCGGTCGCCTTCGCGCCGCTCGAACAGTTTCTCACGCGCGGTTGGCGACCCGAACAAGCGCGCCAGTTGATGAGCCAGCAACGCGGTGTCTTGCTGACTTCGGTTGCGCCGGGCACGCCCGCCGCGCACGCGGGTCTGCGTCCCGGCGACGTGATCGCGCGCATCGGGCAACACGATGTACGCAGCATCGAAGATATGTCCTCGATGATCAAAGAACTCGGCGGCAACACGCTCGCCAACTTCACAGTGCTGCGCGCAGAGGGCGCGCCGCTCCGTTTGGCCGTCCGACTTAGCGAATCGCCGAGTCCGGGGCTGGACACGGCGCGCGCCGAACTGCGCGCAGTGCAGTCGGAACTACGCGCCAAACAATCCGCCGTCAACTCCACACTGGACACCGTGCGCCGCTTTGAGGCGGACATGCGCCGACTCGAAATTGAGCGCGCACGGCTTCAAACGGGAGATACGCCGTCGGCGCAGAAGATGCGGGAAGAGTTGCAGCGCGTCCAGACGCAGCATCGCGCGGCGTTGGAACTGTCGCAAAAAATTTCCACCGACCTTGAACAGATGCGCGCACGCATGGCCGACGCCGAAGCGTTTTATCGCATCGCGGTCGAGTCGTACAGCGGGTTGGCCGTCAAGCCTCTGCTCTCGTTCGGGCTGGAAGCCGTGCGGATTTCGCCCGCGATGAAGTTGTTGGGGGCGCAGTCGCCGCAGAAAGAGAGCGGTCTCCTCGTCATGTCTGTGCGTCCGGGCAGCGCGGCGGCGCGCAGCCGCATTCAGACGGGAGACATCATCGAGTCAATCAACGGCCAACTCTTTTCCGAGTCGAACTGGAATTTCAACTTCTCGAACGACTTCGACATAGACCTCTCGCTCGGCATCCTCCGCTCCGGCGAAAAACTCTCTTTCAACCTCTCACGCCAAAACAGCCCCCAGTAAGCGAAGCGGAAATATTGCGCGTTACAATTGAGTGATTAAAAAGTAAGACTTCACCGCAGAGGCGCACAGCCAAGCCGCAGAGATCACTGTTCCTCTCTGCATTAACTCTGCGCGCCTCTCTGCGTCTTTGCGGTGAAGTCTTTTCAGTCCCACACAATTGCGCTTGGCTATACTTTCTCCTTTTTTCTTTTGTCCTCCCGATTGTGATACTCTAGCGGCACACTGAGTTCTTGTTCTCCAAATCGCTTTTGCAATAATTCCACGGGAGCGGCATGCTACACGAAGCAATTGAACGCTATCACGGGTTGCTGGCGGACGCTGATCTGGCCGAAGCATCGCGCAAGATGCTCGACGAAGGATTGGAGCGCGCAAAATTGATCTTCGGCGGGCGTCGGCTCTCGCCTTACCTGCGCCCGCACTTCGTCACCGAAACCGACTTCGCGCGCATCCAGACAATCTGCGAGATCGTGTGGAGCGCGATCCAGAAGGTGAAAGACGCGGCCGTCGGCAACGACGAACTCTTAGACGAACTCGGCATCACCGAGATCGAACGCGACCTCGTCAGCATTGACCCCGGCTACGACGCCGTCTCGCCCACCGCGCGCCTCGATTCGTTTCTCACAGATGAAGCTTATAGCTTCGTCGAACTCAACGGCGAAAGCCCTGCCGGAATCGCTTACGTTGACGCGGCCTACAAAATCTTCTCCGAACTGCCCGTCATGCAACGCTTCGCCGAGAGCTACAACGTGCGCCCGCTCTACGGTCGCCACTTCATGCTCGAAGTGCTGCTGCGCGCTTACACCGAATACTTAGGCCGCACGCCCGAACGCAAACCGCTCATCGCCATCGTCGATCTCAAAGACTTGCCGACGCAGAAAGAGTTTGAACTGTTTCAGGAATACTTCGAGAGCGAGGGCTACCGCTCAATCGTCTGTTCGCCGCAGGAGTTGGAGTTCAGCGGCGGGCGTCTGCGCTGCGGCGAGGATGAAATTGACATCGTTTACAAACGCCTGCTGGTCAACGAGTACATCCCGATCATGGCGGAGTTTCCCGCGCTCCTCGACGCGTATCGCGCGGGCGCGATCTGCATGGTCAACAGCTTTCGCTCCAAGTTGATTCACAAAAAAGCTCTCTTCGCCGTGCTCACCAACGAACGTTACGCAGGGCTTTTCACGGCGGAGGAACGCGCCGCCATCCGCGCGCACGTGCCTTGGACGCGCAAGGTACGCAACGAAACGACCGACCACTACGGCGAGCAGATTAACCTTCTGGAGTTTGCCGCCAAATCGCGCGACCGCCTCGTGCTCAAACCAAACGACGACTACGGCGGCCACGGCATCTACATCGGCTGGAACACGGACGAGATCGCTTGGGACGAAGCCCTGCGCCACGCGCTCTCGAACGGCGACTACCTGTTGCAGGAACGCGTGAGCACGGCGCGCGAGCAATTCCCCGCGCTGCAACCCGACGGCACGTTCGAGTTTGCCGAGCAACTCGTTGACCTCGACCCGCTCCTGTTCTTCGGCAAGGTCGGCTCGGCCTTCACGCGCCTGTCCTACACCGAACTCGCCAACGTCTCGTCGGGCGGCGGCATGGTTCCGACGTTCATCATCGGCGAGAAAGATTGAAGTCGTCCGTTGACGGGCGCGAGCATCGGTCGCCGCGCCGACGAAAAACGTGCGGCGCGCACACGCTGCGTCGGGTAAGATAAAGAGCGTTCGTCAAGCGGACTCGTCCGGCACGGAGAGTGAGAGTATGAGCGAAGAGTTTGGCGCAGTGGAAGAAGAGTCGAATTTGCACGCGGATGAACGTCGCCAGCACGACCGTTCGCGCCTGATCGTTGACGTGTACTTCGACGGCGCGGACGGCACGGCCATCGCCAGCACCAAAGACATCAGCCCCGGCGGCCTCTACATGAACACGCAGACGGAACTGCCCGA
>DASYMM010000091.1:0-8235 GCA_036009085.1 Pyrinomonadaceae bacterium
CTACCTTCTGCGCGACGACGAACATAAAAGCGTCTACGCCCTGTGGGCGGTCAACTACGAAGGTCTTTCGTCCACTCTGCGCGACGACACGGAGAGCTATCTCGATCTGACCGCCGAAATCGCTTGGGAGTTAGTGGTCAAACCCTATCTGGAGAAACTCGCTAACCTCTCGCCCGAGAAGGCGACGCGATACGACATGAGTTACGCCGGTCTGCTGCCCGGTTCGTCTCACGCCGGAAGGCGGTATCTTCTCAGTCTGGACGAACAGAGTGGCGCGACGCAAATTTACGTTGACGGGACGCGCTTCTACATCATCGCCGCGTGGGGCGCGCAAAACAACGCTGAGAACGTCGAGCGGTTTTTAAAATCCTTCACGTTGAACACTCCCGCGCCGCAACAGGCCGCCGACGAAGCGACGGGCGTGAGCTACGGGCCGGGGCGCAGCAGTAACGAGAGCGTTTCCGGCAGCGCGGCGAAAGAGGCGGCGCAAGCAACTGACGACAACCGAACCTTCAAAGCAAGCGGGGTGACGCGCAAGGCGAACCTCACGAGCAAACCCGAACCGTCCTACACGGAAGGGGCGCGCAAGTTCGGCGTGACGGGCACGGTGCGCTTGCGGCTTGTCCTCTCGGCGTCGGGCACGGTGAGCGGCATCACGCCCATCACGAGACTCCCGCATGGGCTGACGCGGGAAGCCGTCGAGGCGGCGCGCAGGATCAGTTTTATTCCCGCCGAGAAGGATGGTCGCCGCGTCTCGCAATACGTAACCATCGAATACAATTTCAACCTTTATTGAACCTGTGCGCGAAGCACACCAGCGAGAAACATTTATGGACGCTCAAGACTCGTCTCTCCGGTCGCCGCTCGTCTCGGTCATCATGGGCAGCAAGTCCGACTGGGAGACGATGCGCGGGGCGGACGAAGTGTTGACGGAGTTCGACGTGGCGCACGAGTGCCGCGTCGTCTCGGCGCATCGCACGCCGCAGTTGATGTCGGAGTTTGCGCAAGGTGCGGAGGCGCGGGGCGTGCGCGTGATCATCGCGGGCGCGGGCGGGGCGGCGCATCTGCCGGGGATGGTGGCGGCGCAAACTCTGTTGCCGGTGCTCGGCGTGCCCGTCGAGAGCCGCGCGCTCAAGGGGCTGGACTCGCTCCTCGCCATCGTGCAGATGCCCGCAGGGATTCCCGTCGGCACGCTCGCCATCGGACCGGCGGGCGCGCGCAACGCCGCGCTCCTCGCCGTCGCCATCCTCGCAAACGAAGACGCGCAGTTGCGCGAACGCCTGCGCCAGTTTCGCGCAAGCCAGACTCAGGCGGTTCTGGATTCGACCTTGCCTTGAACGGCGACTGACGAAGATGCCTCGAAACAAACTCCACGGCGGCGACGAAAACGAATGAAGCCTCTTCTCCCCGGCGCAACAATCGGCGTGCTCGGCAGCGGGCAACTCGGGCGCATGTTCGCGATGGCCGCGCGCCGCATGGGCTATCTCGTGCACACTTACTCGCCCGAAACCGACACGCCCACCGGACAGGTGGCAGACGTTGAAGTGACCGCCGCTTACGAAGACCTCGCGGCGGTGCGCGAGTTTGCGCGGCGTGTCGAAGTCGTGACTTTCGAGTTTGAGAACGTCCCGGCGGCCACCGTCGAAGCGATCAGCGGGATCGTGCCCGTCAGGCCGGACGGCGCAACGCTCTACACGACGCAGCATCGCCTGCGCGAGAAAACTTTTCTCGCCCGCGCCGGAATCCCCGTCACGCCCTTTCGACACGTCCGCACGCTCGCCGAACTCGACGCCGCGCTCGACGCGCTCGGTTGCCCCGCCGTCTTGAAGACCGCAGGGTTCGGCTACGACGGCAAAGGCCAACGCCTGATCAACTCGCGGGCGGAGAGCCTTGCAGCGTTCGACGCGCTCGGCGGGCGCGAAGCCGTGCTCGAAGCGTTCGTCGATTTCGAGTGTGAAGTGTCGGTCGTCTGCGCGCGCGGCGCGGACGGCGAGACGGCGCACTACGGCGTCGTCGAAAACCGTCACGAGCGACACATACTCGATTGCACCATCGCCCCTGCGCGCGTGTCTGCCGCAGTGACGCGCGAAGCGACGGTGATCGCCGAAAGCCTGCTCGAAGAACTCTCTCTCGTCGGCGTGCTCTGCGTGGAATTTTTCCTGACGCGCGGCGGGAAGCTTTTCGTCAACGAACTCGCGCCGCGCCCGCACAACTCCGGCCACTTCACGATTGACGCCTGCGTGACGAGCCAGTTTGAACAACAGGTGCGCGCCGTCTGCGGACTGCCGCTCGGCACGACCGAACAACTGCGCCCCGCCGCGATGGCGAACCTGCTCGGCGACCTCTGGCAGACAGGCGAACCCGACTGGCGCGCAGCCTGCGCGCTCCCGAACGTCAAGCTGCATCTCTACGGCAAACACGTTGCCCGCGCCGGACGCAAGATGGGGCACCTCACCGCGCTCGCCCCGACCACGGACGAAGCCCTGCGCCTCGTGTGCGCCGCGCGCGAGTCTCTTATCCGCTCAACTTGATGAAGACGAACTAGACGAGGAGTTTTGTGCCGGATGATAAAGATATTGAAAGTAGTGCTTGCGCTTATAATTGCGTCGGGCGGCGTCTGGTTCGGACTAACTCTTAAGTATGAAGTCTCATCTCCGTCAGGATGGCCGCAGGATGTTAAGCTTCATCGGAACGCGGCTTCCGGCATCATTACCGCGACGGAGGCTGGTACGGGCAAGATGCTATTTTCGTACATGGGCGACGAAGGCATCAGGCCGGTCAGTTTTGAGAGGACGGACGCACGCCATTGGACAGTGAAATTTGAAGAGGTAAAACCATAACGCGAACTCGTTTCAACGAAGCGCATCGGCTTGCTTTCAGCAACAACACGGCTTCGCTTTAAGTCGGATGCTAAGACGCAAAGGCCGGAGAGTTTTCCAACTCTCCGGCCTTTCCGCAGAAACGCTAAAATTTCTCCGGGACAGCTTACACGCCGACGATGCGGACGCCGCCGTTGACGCCGTTGGCCTTGATGTTCGCCCCGCCCGTGCCGACGCGTGCGCGCAGTTTAGAACGCTTCTGCTCCTGCACTTCGACGTTCGGCGCTTCGACCGTGATCTGGCCGTTGATGCCGTTGAGATTGAGGTCTGCGTTCACGTCGCTGCCGAGCCGGAGTTCGACGCCGCCGTTGATGCCGTTCACCTTCGCGCCGTCTTTACCGAGTTCCGTGATGGTGAGGGTGACGGTGCCGTTCACGCCGTTGACTTCCGCCAACCCGCGCGCGCCGCCGATCTCCACGCGCCCGTTGACGCCTGAGACCTGCACCGGCCCTTCCATCTCGCCGATGATGAGTTTGCCGTTCGTGCCGCGCGTTACCAGTTCGACGTTGCGCGGGAGGCGCAAGAGCAGGTTGTGCCGCGCCTCGCCGCCGCCGCGCAGCCACTTCCAGAAACCCCAACCGCTGCTTCCCTTGCCGCGCACCGTGAGACTCGACTCCGTGTGCTCAACCGTGATCTGATTCTCGTTCAGTTCGCCCATGTTGCCCGCCGTGCTCGTCACGCGAACTTCGGCGGTGTTGCCGTCAATCGCTTCGACTGTGACGGGGCCGTTGATGCCTTGGACGACGACGTGCGCGCCGTCTGCGAGTTCGTAGGATTCATTGACGCGCCGCTCGCTCGAACCACTCGGAGTTGTAACGTCATTGCCGCCGCTGTCGCCCTGTTCGTGCTGTACTTGCTCTTGCACGGAGGCGACGATGTTTTCCCCGCCGCTCTTGATGCTGCGCCCGGCCACCCACGCCAGCACCACCGCCACCAACACAATAAAGATTTTGCATTTCATCGTCTGCTCTTCTCCCGCGCCCTTCGGCGCGCTCCGCACGAACGCCTGCTGTTTCAGGTAATTTTGCGCTCGAAATGTTCCCGCCCTTGGAAGTCCACGTAGAAAAACGTCTAAAACAGGACGCGGGTTCTGTCTATTTTCAGATAAATGGACGAAGTAGGAACGCGGAACCGAAAAGCTGTCCGTCGTCCGTTGTTCAATCCCTTTAGCAGCTTGCGTGATAACCACAGGCAACGGACAACGGACGACGGACGACGGACAGCTTTTCATTCATCGTTCGTCCTTTTCCTGCCTGCTCCCTTTCGTCGCGCCGTTCAGTTGGCCGGCGGGGGCGGGCTGCGTCAGGGCTTCGACGTTGACGAGGAAACGGAAGGCTCCGTCCTGTTGTACGCCGAGCAGGAACTGCACGTCAATGCTCGCGTTCTGAATGAGCGCGCCGCCCGGCAGCGGCACGACGAGCGTGGAGTTTAAGCCGCCGCCCGACGCCTGCGCCGGAGGCTGTTCGAGTAGCGTGCCTCGCACCGTGAGCAGCCCCGCGCTCGTCTGGACATCCGCATCCGACGAACTGACGGCGCGCAACTGCGCCTGCGGGCTAAACTCCGGGGGCGACCCGAGCGTGGTGATGCCTGTCAGGCGGAAGCGCAGAGCGTTCACCGTGCGCCCGGTCTTGTTGGTGAAGCGGCGGCGAATGGTGAGCGTGCCGAACGCGCCGTTCGGAATCTGCCCGCCCGCGCGGACGCGGTTGGGCGGCGCGCCCGATGCCGCCTGCGGGTCGAAGAGAGAGGCTTTGATGGTGGCGTTGTGTTGCGTGGGGCTGGTCGAATTTTCCGGCCCCGGCGCGCCGAGTTCCGCCGCCACGCTCCCGCCCGCGTTCGCGCTCTGCAAGGGACTCTGGACGGCGACGAGCACGAAGTCTGCGGCATTGTTGTCCGTGTCCTGCGAAAATCCGCTCGCGAGTTTGCGCACGAGACTGTAGTTCGCGCCCGGCGTGGCAACCGTGCCGACGTTCAGGCAGAGACCCGCCAAAGTTCCCTCGCTCAGACGCGCATCGGCGCACGCGCCGCCCACGGCGTCGAGCCGGTTCGGCGCGGTGAAGTTGTTCGCGTTCGCCGTGCGGAAGAGCGCGACGCCGCGAAACGGATGCTGCGCGTCGTCGCCGGAGAGATCGTTCTGCGTCGTGGCATCTGCGAGCGCGCGGTTTGTGCCGCCGTAGTTCGCCAGCGAGTAGGCGTTGCCCGCGACGAGATAATGGCCGCGCGCCGGGATGGGCGTGCCGTTCGGGATGACTTGATAAATTTCGAGCACGACGCCCGAAGCCGTGTCACGCCCCGTGACGAGCGACCAGCCCGCCGAATTGTCGGACGTGCTCACGGTGATCGTGTCGTTCGTGTTGTTGTAGAGTTCGACGAACTCGTCGCGCAGGCCGCCGGGGCCGTCGAGACGGTATTCGCTGATCAGGAGATCGTGCGTCGTGGCGGGCGGGTTGTTCGGGGTGACGGTTAGAGTCGCGTTGTTGCTCGTCGCGCTACCGAAGGCGTTCGTCACGATGCAGCGAAACTGCGCGCCCGAATCCGCGAGGCTCGCGGAAGGGATCGTGTAGCTGTCGGAGTTGGCATTGGGGATGTCCGCGTTGTTGCGTTGCCATTGATACTGGAACGGCGTCGCGCCGGTGGCGGAGACGTTGAAGGTGACGGGCTGGCCTTCGGCGACGGTCTGGCTCTGCGGGTGCTGGCCGATGGTGGGCGGGATTTGTCCCGCCGGATATTGAACGCGGCGCAGTTCACCCGTGCCGCCGCGTTGCAGGTAGTAGAGGCTGCCGTCGGTTGAGACTTGCAGGTCAACTGGCGACGCTGCGCCCGTGGCGAAGTTTGCCGAGACGGCGGGGCTGGCCGGGTCAATCGTGCGAATGAAGCTCGTGCAAAAGTCTGCGAAGAAATATTTGCCGATGTACTCGACGGGGAACTGCTGCGTCACGGGATTGTAGAAGACGCCGCCCGTGATGGCGCATCCGGTGGGCGCGGCTCCGGTGTGCTCGTAGGCGAAGAGCGGCGCGCGATAATTCGCGGGAGGCGTCGAACTGCAACCTTGCCCTTCGCAGAACGGCCAACCGTAGTTCGACGCGGCGATGCCGTCGTTAATCTCCTCGGAGTTGTTCTGCCCGACATCGTTGATGAACATGCGCCCCGTGCCCGGCTGGAAGTTGAACGTGTAAGGGTTGCGCAAGCCCAAAGCCCAGATGGCGCGATTCTTGCCCGTCGCCGTGTTGAAGAAAGGATTGTCCGCAGGGATCGTGCCGTCGGCGTTGAGACGGAGCATCTTGCCGAGGAGATTGGCGAGCGTCTGCGCGTTGGCGGCGTTGGCGTTTTCGCCGACGGCGATGTAGAGCTTGCCGTCCGCGCCGAAGTGCATCGCGCCGCCGTTGTGATTCGTCGCGCCGCTCAGGTTGTCGAGTTCGAGCAGCACGGTTTCGCTGCCCGCCACGGCCACGTCGCCGTTCGCCGTAAAGCGGCTGACGCGGTTGTGAATCGCGGGGCTGGTCGCCGTGTAATAGACATAGACAAAGTTGTTCGACGCGAAGTTCGGATCGAAGGCGACGCCGAGCAGGCCGCGCTCGCCGTTTGCATCAACCGTGACGGAGAGAAAGGGCGCGGGCAGGAGCGCGCCGTTTTTGACGACGCGCAAACTCCCGTTTTGCAGGCAGACGAAGATGCGCCCGTCCGGCGCAAACGCCATCGCCGTCGCGTTCGTCAAATTGCCCGCGACGAGCGTGTCGGTAAAGCCCGTGGGAACTGTTGCCGCGCGCGTCTCGACGCCCGCCGCGAATGTTAGAAACGCCGTGAGGATAAGAGAGGCGACCGAAAACACACGTAGATTCATCACACACTTCCTTGATCAAGATTTCAACTTTGAGGAGGTTTGCCTGATGGGGGAAGTTCCGGCGTTGGGGCTGAGTTTGTTAACAAGTGGATTATCGGAGTCGGCGTCTGAACCGTCAAGGATAAACGAGAAGAATTTCGCTGTTCGCAGTTGCACGAAGAAGAAGGACAGGAAGTAGTGTGGCGCGGGGCATCTATGATAAATTTCCGCGCGCCGGAAACTTTCCCACACATCAGAAATTTTAAGGAGAATGATATGAAGCGTTTTGCCGCTGTCCGAGTTCTCGTCTTTGCGCTCGCGCTCTACGGCGTGGCCGCCGTCGCCGTTACGGCGCAGACGCCGAAGCGTCCGTTGACGATTGACGATCTGTTGAAAGTGCGACGCGTCGGCGACCCGCAATTGTCGCCCGACGGCAAATGGATCGCGTATCAAATCAGCGACCCAGACAAGGAGGCGAACCGCAGCCGCACGCAAATCTATCTCGTCTCGATTGCCGGAGGCCAACCAATTCAATTGACGACGGGCGAGAGTTCGGCCAGTTCGCCGCGCTGGTCGCCCGACGGCAGACGCATCGCGTTCGTCCGTGGCGGGCAGATTCACACGATGGACGCGCGCGGCGGCGACATCAAAAAGGTCACGAGCATCTCGACCGGCGCAGGCGACCCCGTCTGGTCGCCCGACGGGCGCATGCTCGCCTTCGTCTCAGACATCTACCCCGACTGCCGCGACGACGCCTGCAACCAGAAGCGCGACGCCGACGCGGAAGCGAGCAAGGTCAAAGCGAAGACGATTGATCGCCTGCTCTTTCGTCACTGGACGGCGTTCAAGGACGGCAAGCGCACGCACGTCTTCGTCGTCTCGGCAGACGGCGCGAGCGCGGCGCGCGACATGACGCCCGGCGATTACGACGCGCCGCCCTTCTCTCTCGGCGGTCAGACCGACTACGCCTTCTCGCCCGACTCGCGCGAACTCGCCTTCGCGCGCAACACCGAAAAGGTCGAGGCCACTTCGACCAACAACGACATCTTCATCGTGCCCCTCGCGGGCGGCGACGCGGTGCGTCTCACGGGCGACAATCCCGGCTCCGATCAATCGCCGCTCTATTCGCCCGACGGTCGCTATCTCGCCTATCGTTCGCAGGCCACGGCGGGCTTCGAGAGCGCGCGCTGGCGTCTGATGATCTACGACCGGCAGACGAGGAAGACGCGCGAACTCACCTCGAAGTTCGACGCCTACGTTGACGGTTTCACCTTCACGCCCGACGGCAAGAGCATCTATTTCGTCTCCGGCGAGCGCGGTCGCCAGCCGCTCTACATGCTCTCCATCAACGACGGGCAGTTGACCAAAGTTTTCGACGGCTTCAACGACGACGTGCGCGTCGCGCCGGACGGCGAAACGCTCGTCTTCACGCGCTCAAGCTCGATCCAGCCGACAGAGATTTATCGTTACGACTTTGAGGGCGGCCACCGCGTCGTCGCGCAAATCACCAGAACGAACGACGCTTTCATGGCGAACTTC
>DASYMM010000092.1:0-8913 GCA_036009085.1 Pyrinomonadaceae bacterium
AAGCGCGCCGCCAGCGGAGACGAGATTGATCGGTCCGCCGTTGCCGGTGAAGTTCAACCCGAGCGTATCCCCCTGGGCGAAGTTGAGGGTTCCAGCGCCCTTGCCGGTGACTGTGCCAAAGGTTGCGCCGGTCGAAGACAAGATGAAATAAATCTCGCCGGGCGCGAACTTACTCAAGTCCGAGGCGGCCACGCTGATGTTTGCGCCCGATGGTGTGACCGCCGTCGGCGTAACCGGCGTGAAAGTGGAGTCAAGCTGGAGGAGCGTGAGCCTGTCGGTCGCCGTTGGGGTGGAGCGGACGCTGACTGTGGGGGCTATCCCTAACACAGTGGTGCCAGCCGGCACGTTATTATCCGAGTGCACAAGCGGCAGATTGACGAGACCGGCGCCACACGGATTATTCGCTGGATTCTTCGTCAGGTAATTGCTGACGAAATTCGCAGCCAGGCAGATATTGTTAATGTTTTTCATCCCGTCGCCCGCCGTCAGCAGGTCGCGGGAGATGTACTCATGCGCCGTCCGCACGCTCTCCTGTGCGTCCGTCAGTTCATAAGCTGTAAAGCTGACCTTGAAGGCGTCCTTAGTGAGCGTGAGCACAGATGCTGTAACTATGAGCATGATAGCCATGGAGACCATCATTTCCACCAACGAAAAGCCGGCTTGAGGGCGGGTGTCAATCGAGGAACTCATCAATGGTCTCCTGTCGCCGTGGGCGAGAGCGCGGTCGTGCGGGTATGCCTCAGGGGAGGAAGTTGCTGTTCGCGTCGTTATTCAAGTAGCTCACGCCTTTACTCACATCCGGCGCCCCGCGCGTCCCTGAAGAGCGCAGCGTCACCTGAATCTTTTTCAGGCTGCCGCTCAGGGGGGTGATGAGAATCTGGCGCGTTAATCCGGGACGCGCTAACGAAGGATTACTGAAATCGTCCGCAGTGCCGTAGATGCCGTCCGTTCCCGCGTCAATCAGGTCATCACCCGTGCCGTAAATTCCGTCGGGTCCCGGGTTCACGGAGACTGGCTGGAAGGTGTTAGGGAAACCTGCGAAATTTGTAGACGCCGAGTTGCTGATCTCTTCAAACGACAACTGCCTCGTATTCCGCAGGGTCTCCATCTGCTCAAGGATCGAGACGACCAGCAGTTTGGAGTTGGTCACGCTGCGCCCCTTGTTGCTGACAGTTAGCGCGAACCCGATGGTCGAAGCCAGTGCCAGCAGTCCGACCATCATGACGACCATCGCCACCACCATCTCAAGCAGCGAGAAGCCTGCTTCAGACTTGCGAGGTAACGGCAGTTCGTCGTTTAGTGAACGGTCATTCCACGAATTTACTTGCACTGCTGTCGTACCTCCAAATTTTCATCCGCCCGGCACTACCGAGGACGGAGATAGCCCTCCCCGTAGATACCGGGTCTTTAGAATTGTAGAAAAAGAGCGCGAAGTTGGTCGGTTGCCCGGCGCTGTTGATGACGGAGCCGTCAGGCTGAAACGTGATGTTGATTTGCTTCGCGCTTGTCAGTGCTGTCAGGGAAGTCCCGTCGCCCAGACTGGATACTCCACCCGTCGGCACTCCGTAAGAGATGTCTGCGGCACCGAAACCATCACCGAGCAAAGAGAGTTTCGCACCCTGCACGCTACCGCTCACGTTCGGGTAACCCGGAGCACTCAAGATAGCTGCACCCGCCGTCGGCTGGACGATGATCGACATCTGTTTTAATAGGTCGTCGTACTGAAACGTGACCGCCCGACGTTGCGACATGGCCTGCTGCCGGGCAAGTCGTAATTGGGTCTTGACCATGATGGGCGTGGTCGTCGCACGCTGCATCCTGCGCATCCCGGTAAGTTTGGGTAGCGCAAAACCCCCTATCACTCCGATGAGACCGACGACAATCAACAGTTCAATCAGCGAGAATCCGCCATCAGCCCGCTGTCGGCTCACTCCAAATCGAATAGTCATAATTAGTTCTAAGGGAAATTGTTAATGGGGTGCTAATCGGAATCCCCTTGTAAGACAGCCAATTTTGCGGGGTGGAGGCTTCCCGTACATCTCAAGCGGCTGTGAAAAAGCTTAAAAGTTCTTATATTTCAAACTCTTAAGATATTAGCCATGGCAAGATATGTCCTGCCTCAGTTTAAATATAGCAAGATAGCAAACAAAGTACAACAATATTTTACAAATGGAGGTGTAAATCAAATCTGCCAGTGTTTAGCAGCTCGACCGGGTCAATGACCACATTGCGCATCAACAGAAGCGCAGGCCGCTTCTCGCGCGACATTGATGCGCTCCGCCAGACCGTTGACCTGTTCGCGCGCTGCTACAGATGCACGTCAGCATCGGAGCCGCTAGTTCCCGCGCTATCCTGCGCCCCTTGCCGCTATGATTTAGCCGCTGCCTTTAAAGTTAAACATAGCCGCTGCCTTTAAAGTTAAACATTGACACCGCTCGCTTCAACTTCGTACTATGAAATTGGCCTCGCCAAGACAGTTTGGCCGCGCGGCTTCAGGTTTTCTTGCCCAACTCACCTGTTCGTTTCCAAACTTAACCAACGCAGCTTTAACTCGCCCGAAAATCCCTTTTAAGGAGCCCTACCTCAATGTTCATGGTCTGGAGTGGTCTGGGCATACTCGTGCCCGTTCTGACAATCGTGGTGCTGTTCGTGACGCAAGCGATAACCGACTCGTTTCTCGGCCACGGGGCTTATACCGCCCACGGCCTACCGAAACTGATTGCGCTGTGGTGCTCTGCCGCGCTCATGTGGTTGATTGGCAGCGCGCTCGCCAAAAGGCCGGGACGCGTGCTCCTCGACCCGCGGACGGGGCAGCAAGTGGTGCTTAGATCAAATCACAGCTTCTTTTTCATCCACGTCGAATACTGGGCTTACGTCCTGATAGCATTCGGCATCGTGATGCTCTTCCTGTAAGCAGATCAACCCGAATGTTTGAACCTTTCCGGCGGGTGCGCCTGCTCTACATCGTGCTTGGGACTTTGCTGTTTGTCGGCCTCGTCCCGCTCGGCCTCGCGGGCTGGATGCTCTCGCAGCGCAGCGCGGACGAACTGCGCTCCATCGAAGGCCGCTATCAAGCCCAACTCGTGCAGGACAAGGCGCGCCAGATAGAACTCTACGGCCAACGCTACCGCGACGTGGTGACGGGACTCGCACGCGCCTTTGAACTCGCGGGCGGCGTCCGCGTTATCGGCGAAGAGGGCAGCGACGCGCGTTTGCAAAAATCAGTCGTTGACGATCCGAATCTGCTCGCGCTCGCCATCCTGCCCGTCGGCAGCCTCCCGCACGTCGCCTACAAGCCGGACGTGATCGGTCGCGAAGAACTCAACGAGCGCGTCGGCGAAGTGCTCGCGCGCATGAGCGGTCGCGGCCTCGTCGTGACGCGACCGCAACTCATCCGTTCGAGTCAGGAGATGAGCCTGACGATTGCCGCGCCCGTGATGGGCGGCGCGAACGGCGATGAGGTGGTGGCTGCCGTCGCCGCCGTCATCTCTTTCAACGAAGTCTTCGCGGCGGTGCAGCAGCCGACTTCAAAGAGCGAGCGCGAACTGCTCGAACAGGGCTTGCCCGTCATCTTCGTCGTTGACGCCGAAGGGCGCGCCGTGGCGCACCCGGATCAACGCGTCGCTTACGCCGAGCGTTCGATGAGCGATCTCTTGATCGTGCAGAACTGGATGGACACGGGCACGCAAGTCGAATCGCTGCTCGAACCCTTCACGGCGGAACGCGACGGGCGACGCATCGCGATGCTCGGCGCATACGCCACCGCCAAACTCGACACGGGCGCACGCCTCGGCGTCATCGCCATACAGGACGAGCGCGCAGCCCTGCGCTCCGTCACGGACATGCGTAAGCAGACGTTTGTGATCAGCTTGCTCGCCGCCACCTTCGCGCTCCTCATCGGCTTCCTCTTCGCCAAACAACTCACGCAGCCCGTGCGCGATCTGGCCGACGCCGCCGGGCGCATCGCCTCCGGCAATTTCGCGCAGCGCATCAACGTGCGCAGCCGCACCGAACTCGGCGAACTCGGCACCTCCTTCAACCTGATGACCGATCAACTCGAACAGTACATAGAGGATTTGCGCGGCGCGGCGGAAGAGAATCGCCAACTGTTCGTCGGCACGGTCAAGGCTCTCGCCGCCGCCATTGACGGCAAAGACCGCTACACGCGCGGCCACTCAGAGCGCGTCGCGCGTTTCTCCATCGCGATTGCCGAACACTTGGACTTGCCGGAGGGAGAGATCGAAGCTCTGCGCATCAGCGCGCTTCTGCACGATGTCGGCAAGATCGGAATTGACGACAAGGTCTTGAAGAAACCCGCGAAACTCACCGCCGAAGAGTTCGAGATCATGAAGACGCACCCGCAGAAAGGCTTCAAGATCATGTCGAACATTCCGGCGATGCGCGAGTTTCTGCCCGGCATGTATATGCACCACGAGATGATCAACGGCGAAGGTTACCCGCAGGGACTCAAGGGCGACGAGATTCCGATGCAGGCGCGCATCGTCTCCGTCGCGGACACCTTCGACGCGATGACTACCGACCGCCCCTACCAGAAAGCGATGGAACTCGACGCCGCGCTCGCGCTCATCAAAACCTTCGTCGGCACACGCTACGACGCACGCGTCGTGGACGCGCTCGTCGAAGCCTGCGAGTCGGGACAGATTAACGCCGTCAGCGCAACGAGGCTCCGCACGCGTCGCACCGCAGAGCAATTGGCAGGAAGCGTCCCGCCCGTTGCCGAACCGGCGGCTGAGCAGCCGCGCGTCGCTTAAAAATTACAGCCGCGCGTCGCTTGGTAAGCACGTTGCCAGCCGGACGCCGTTTCGTTTATTCATGCGTGAGGAGCTTTGCGTGCTCGCCTGTCGAGAGCGCGAGTTGCCAGCGTCCTTCCCGTTTCATGTACACGTCAATTACGCCGAACTGCCCGTTGTAGCTGCCCGCACGCGAACGCGCTTTGAGCGTGACGAGTCCGGTGACGAGCGCAGCATCGCCCGCCAGACGCACGCGTACATCTTCGATCTCGACCGACTCGAAAGCGAATGTGCCGGAACCGAGGTCTTCCAGCCAGATGTCTTTCGTCACGGATACCCCGCGCGGGTCGGTAAAGACGAAATCCTCGGCGAGGATGCGGCGTAGCGACGCCGTATCGTTCTGCCGGAAGGCTTCGATCAAATCCTGTTCAAGCTGTCTCACCAGCCGCTCGTCGTCGCTGTTGATAACTGTCATAAACACTATTCCCCCGAAGCTAAGTATAAACGGTTTACAGACCCCGCCAGCGCGTGCGCCTCATTTGACCGGAATGACGGCACAGTAATATTCTTCGTCAAGTCCTGTCCAACACCACCTGCGCCTGATGAGGAAAAGATAGATGCTGCGTAAACTGTCGGTTTTATCAATGTGCCTCTCGCTCGTCCTGCCCGCGTTTGCCCAACAGCCGACGCCTTCGCCCAGTCCCGACAAGCGGACGGAACAGTTGGAAGACGCGTTGAAGAAAGCCGACGCCGAGAAGAAGGCCGACAAGTGGGACGTGGAAGGCGACCACGGGCCGACGACCAAAGTTGAGTTCGACACGGACGAAGGCACTTGGATGAGTTGCGACGTGTCGCCCGATGGCCGTTCGTTGGTCTTCGATCTTCTGGGCGACATCTACCGGATGCCGATAGGCGGCGGACGCGCCGAGTTGCTTTCGGGCGGCGTCTCCTGGGAGGCGCAGCCGCGCTACAGCCCCGACGGCAAGACCATCGCCTTCACGTCCGACCGCGACGGCGGCGACAACATCTGGCTCATGGATGCTGACGGCCAGAACCGTCGCCAGTTGACGAAAGAGACGCTTCGCCTCGTCAACAGCCCCGCGTGGACGCCCGACAGTCAATACGTCCTTGTGCGCAAGCACTTCGTAGATCAACGCTCGCTCGGCGCGGGCGAGATTTGGATGTACCACACGGGCGGCGGCGGGACGGGCGTGCAGATTACCGAGAAGTCGAGCTGGACGGCGAACGTCGGCGAGCCTGTCATTGATCCGCAGAATCGTTTCATCTACTTCGTCAACAGCGGCGACTTCGACTACAACAAAAACGTCTACGACAGCATTTACTGGATCGAACGCTACGACACGGAGCGCGGGCGGCGCGGCGTCTTCGTGCGCAACGCGGGCGGCTCGGTCAGGCCGCAAATCTCGCCCGACGGAAAACTGCTCGCCTTCATTCGTCGCGACCGTCTGAACACGGTGCTCTATCTGCGCGAGATCGAGAGCGGGCGCGAGTGGCCGATCTACGATAAACTCACGCGCGACCAGCAGGAGACGTGGGCGGTCTATGGCACTTACCCCGGCTACAGTTGGACGCCCGACGGCAGATCAATCGTCATCACAGCGAACGGCAAGTTCGTTCGTATTGACACGCAGACGAAGGCCGCGACGCCGATCCCTTTCACCGCGCGCGTCTCGCAGCGCGTGGCGGACGCCGTGCGCTTCCCGCAAAAAGTCTTCACGGAGCGTGAGGCGACGCGCCTGCATCGTTGGGCGAAGCGTTACGAAGACCGCATCATCTACAGCGCGCTCGGCAAAATCTACGTCAAAGAGGGCAACGCTGCGCCGCGTCGCCTGATGAACTCCAACTACCTCGAATACTCGCCGAACTTCAGTCGCGACGGGCGACAGGTAACGTTCGTCACCTGGTCGGACGCGGAGAAGGGCGCGGTCTGGATCGCCGACTCGGACGGCACGAACGCGCGGAAGATTACGGACAAGCCGGATCAATATGCGAACCCCGCCTTCTCGCCCGACGGGCAGAAGCTCGCGTATCTCAAAGGGCGCGGCAACATCAATCATGAAGAGGAACTCGTCAGCGAGTCGGCCTTCGAGATTCATTACTGGGACGGCCAAGCGAGCCGCTACGTGATGGACTTGCAAAGTCGCGGCGCGAACGCGCGCATGCCGATCCTGAGTTTCGACCCGAAAGGCGAGCGCATCTTCTTCCTCGAATCGCCCGCCGCGCCCACGCCGCCCGGACAGCCCGCACAAATCTTCTCGGCTCTGAGCAGCGTGAAAATCTCCGGCGACGATTACAAGCGGCACATCGAAGCGAAGTTTGCCACCGAGATCGCGCCCTCGCCCGATCACAACTGGGTCTTCTTCAAGGAACTACACAAACTCTATCTCGCGCCGTTTCCGCAAACCGGCAAGACCTTGAAGATCAACTCGACCGAGACGATCCTGCCCGTCAAGTCGATCTCGAAATCTTCCGGCGACTGGCTCACCTGGTCGCCCGACAGCAAATCCGTCCAGTGGACGCGCGGCGAAAATTTCTACGAGCAGCCGGTCGAGCAAATTAACCGCCAACTCGCGAAGGACGAAAAACCCGTCGAGCCGAAAGCGACGCGAATCAGTTTCGAGTTTGAATCCGCACGCCCGCGCGGCTTAGTCGCTCTAACCAACGCACGCATCATCACGATGCGGGGCGACGAGGTGATCGAACGCGGCTCTGTGCTCATCGAAGACAACCGCATCAAAGCCGTCGGCGCGCGCATTCAAATCCCTGCGAACGCGCGCCGGATTGACATGACGGGCAAGACCATCGCGCCCGGCATCGTCGATGTCCACGCGCACATGGGCTACAACACGCTCGACATCATCCCCGAAAAACAGTGGCCTTACTGGGCGAACCTCGCCTACGGCGTGACGACGACACACGACCCTTCGGCGGCAACGCAATCCGTCTTCGCACAATCCGAGATGGTCAAGGCCGGTCTCATGGTCGGGCCTCGCATCTTCTCGACGGGTTATCCGGTTTATGGCGCGGAGTCGCCGGAGAAAGCTCCGGTTAACAATCTGGAAGACGCGCGCGGGCATCTCGCGCGGCTCAAGGCTGTGGGCGCGTTCTCGGTCAAGAGCTACAACCAGCCGCGCCGCAATCAACGCCAGCAGATCATACAGGCCGCGCGCGAACTCAAGATGATGGTCGTCCCCGAAGGCGGCTCCACCTACTTCTTCAACATGACGCACATCCTCGACG
Organism: Pyrinomonadaceae bacterium; assembly: GCA_036009085.1. Lineage (GTDB taxonomy): Bacteria > Acidobacteriota > Blastocatellia > Pyrinomonadales > Pyrinomonadaceae > JAIVJZ01. Next base: position 8,013 of record DASYMM010000092.1, read on the forward strand.
GCCACACGGGCGTCGAGCACGCCATCCCCGTCGCGCCGCTCTACAAAGACGCCGTCACGCTCTTTGCCAAAAGCCGTTCGGGTTACACGCCCACGCTCATCGTCGGTTACGGCGGCATCTGGGGCGAGAACTACTGGTACCAGAAAACGAACGTCTGGGAGAACGAAAAACTTCTGCGCTTCACGCCGCGCTCGAACATTGACCCGCGCGCGCGTCGCCGCATGATGGCGCCCGAAGACGACTTCTATCATTTCGAGTTGGCGAAGTCCGTCAAGGATATCGTCCGCGCGGGCGGCCACGTGCAACTCGGCGCGCACGGACAGTTGCAGGGACTCGGCGCGCACTGGGAACTCTGGATGCTGCAACAGGGCGGACTCACCACTCTGGAAACCCTGCGCGCCGCCACGCTCGCGGGCGCGCAGTATCTCGGACTGGACAGGGAAGTCGGCTCAATCGAAACGGGCAAACTCGCCGATCTGATGATCACGGACAAGAACCCGCTCGACAATATTCAAAACTCGGAGTCGATCAGTTTCGTCATGATGAACGGCGTGCTCTACGACACGCGCAACATGGACGAGGTCTACCCGCAGGCGCGTGCGCGCGGCAAGTTCTTCTGGGAGCGTTGAGGAATTTAAATTAAGAGCAGCTAACAAAACTTAATCAGGCAAAGAAATAGACCACGAAACCACGCGAAACAGCACGAAACATGTTTCGTGTCATTTCGTGTGGTTTCGTGGTTACGGGTTTTGTGAGGTGTTCTAGAGCGGGTTGCTCTTGAGTTTACCAAGAGCAATCGTTCAGAATACTCAGCATGAAAGCGTACTCCAACGACCTGCGCCGGAAAATTGTTGCGGCCTATGAGCGCGGGCATCGCTCACAGCGTGAGATCGCTGAACTG
>DASYMM010000093.1:0-11073 GCA_036009085.1 Pyrinomonadaceae bacterium
ATGTTGCAATAGCACCCTTTTGAACTTCTTTTCTGACTCTTTACTTGAAGGTTTTCCACAGGTTTTCCACAGCCTGTGGAAAACCTTTCAGTACTTAAAGTGATGCTTTAAGTATTTATTTATCAAGTAGTTACGGGGATTATCCCGTGTCGAAACGGGCGCGAGACTAGCATAGCGAAATGCTAAATGCAAGAGAATTCCACAGCTCAAAAAAATTAATTTTCAGATTCTCGGAAATGCTTAAAAACGGGTATTTTCGGCCTCGGCGGAAATTGGGAAAAATCCACAGTTGGACGGTTTCAAGACATTCAGCCGAAAATGCCGAATTTGAGGAGTTTTCCCACGGGCGCGCAAAAATTCTCTGACGGCGTCTCCGGTCACGGTTAAAAATCCTTATCGTTCGGAGTCGAAACCCCTGCGCTTTTCTTGACATAAACCGCGCCGAAAGTTAGTCTTACTGTTTTCGCTGGAGGAGGAAATCATTCACTATGCCAAAGCGCACATTCCAACCAAACAACCGACGCCGCGCCAAGACCCACGGGTTTCGCGCGCGGATGGCGACCAAGAACGGTCGTCTCGTGCTGAAAAGACGCCGCGCGAAGGGTCGAAAGAGGCTGACGCCGTCGCATTACTAAGTCGAAACGGTGTGCCGTCAGGTCGTCCAAAATTGCGTAAACCGGCGGAATTTCGCACGGTTTACGACGCGGGAAAGCGTTTCGACGGTCGCTTGATGACGGCTTTTGTGCGGCAAAACGACTCGGGGCGGCATCGTCTGGGCATTACGGCGTCGAAACGCGTCGCGCGCCTCGCCGTTGACCGTAATCGCATGAAGCGTCTCTTGCGGGAGATGTTTCGGCTGAGCGAGGGGACGCTTCAGGGCTTGGAGCCGCCGCTCGATTGGGTGCTCAATGCGAAGCGTTCGCTGTTGAAGGTGAAGTTGGCGGACGCGCTGGCCGATTTTCAAAAGATCGTCGTCGCCGTCGGCCAGAGCGGGCGAACGGGCGGGCAAAGCGGCGTGCGAAAGATGAGCGGTTCAAACGAGCAGTCAAAGTTGTGAAGTACGTTCTGCTGTGGCCGTTGAAATTTTACAAGACAGTGGTTTCACCGCTGCTCCCACCAGCTTGCCGTTTTGTTCCAACCTGTTCGGAATATGCTTATCAAGCCATAGATCGTTACGGGCTCTTGCGCGGCGGATGGATGGGCTTGCGCCGCCTTTTGCGTTGTCATCCTTTCCATCCGGGTGGTTATGATCCGGTCAAGTAATTTTAAGCGTCGGGGCTAAATTATTTTCAACCCCCGAGCCTTTTTTTTCGTTAGCAAATACACATGGATCAAAAGCGGCTATTCATCGCGTTCGCCCTGTCTGCGGCGATACTTTTCGGTTGGACATACTTCATTGACCGCACGACCCCGAAACCCAACAACGCCAACTCCCCGACAGTAAACGCCAACAACCCCGCCACGACCTCTTCCGCTTCCCCCGCGCCTCAAGCGACCGCGACCGTAGCGACGCCAGCTTCGTCCGGCACTGTGATGGTCACGACGCCGGATAATGTTCCGCAACGAAGCGTGAAGGTTGTGACGCCGCTCTACGAGGTGAAACTCGATAGTCAGGGCGCGGTGGTGACGAGTTGGGTCATTACGCGGAAGCGGGACATGGATAACCGCGTCACGGGGCAGCCGCTCTATTCCGTGGCGGGTGATAAGAATAATCGTCAGCCGCTCGAACTCATTCCGGCGGAGAGCGTGCGGCAGAAGTCGCCGGGCGTCGCGCCGTTGTTACTCACGACGGGCGATGCGACGGTGGACGCGCTTCTCGCGTCGAAAAACTTTAAAGTCGGCGGCGTTGACGGCGAGAGCGGCGAGGCGCGCGTTGAAGTAAAAAACGGTGAGTCGAAGCAACTGGATTTCACGATGCGCGATGAGGCGACCGGCCTCGACGTAGTTAAAACACTCCGCTTCGATGCCAGCACCTACAGCGTTGACCTCGGCGTCAAACTAACGCGCGGCGGCCAAGCGATACAGAATACACGGCTCGCCATCGGGCCGAGCATCGGCGATCAAGGCGTTCCCCATTACACGTTTTATTCGGTCGCGCCGGAAGGCGTGGCTGCTGTCGGCGGGAAGCCTCAACTGTTCTATGGAACTTCGATTCACTCGAACGAAGGCAGTCAGGATCGACAAGTTGTAGGCGGGACGATTGACTGGGCTGGCGTCTGCGATACTTACTTTGCGATGGTCGCCGTTCCTAGCAAGCCGACTGACGGACTAGAGTTTCGCACGGTCAAATACGAGCACGAGGGGAACGGCAAAAAGGAAGATCGTTTTCTCCTGACGGCTTATGTGAACGTCCCTGCCGACGGCTCGCCGACGCACCTTTACGTCGGCCCGAAGGATCACGATCTGCTCGATCAGGCGAGCGCGGAAATCGGTAAGACAGTCAATCGCGAGATAGACCTCGGAGGATTGATCAACTACGGCTGGCTTGGTCGCTTCACGCGCCCGCTCGCCTATCCCATTCTCAGGGCGATCTCTTACCTGCATAAGTTGACGGGCAGCTACGGCGTCGCCATCATACTCTTCACGATCATCATTTATTCCCTGTTTTTCCCTCTAAAATGGCGTTCCTCGAAGTCTATGAAGAAGGCGCAGAAGCTCGCGCCGCGCATGAAAGAGGTGCAGGAAAAGATCAAGTCGCTCAAGCCGAACGACCCGCGTTTGAAAGAACTGCAAATGGAGCAGTTGCGTCTGATGAAAGAGGGCAACATCCTCGGCGGTTGCTTGCCCCTGCTCATTCAAATGCCCTTCCTCATCGCGCTCTACAGCGCGATCACGATCTCGATAGACTTCCGGCAAGCGACGTTTCTCTGGCTGCCCGATCTCTCCGCCGCAGACCCTTATCGCCTGCTTCCGATCTTGATGGCCGGTTCGATGGTCGTGTTGCAGTTCATCACTCCCGCGCCGTCAGCCGATCCGCTGCAACGCAAAATGATGGCGGTCGTGATGCCTGCTTTCATGCTCTATATTTTGTGGAGCGCGCCCGCGGGGTTGCTGGTTTACTGGATCGTCGGAAACATCGTCGGCTTCACGCAACAGATGGTGATCAATCGTCTCGTTAAATCGGAAGACGACGAAGAACCGCCGGAGAAAAAAAAAGCTGAGTCCGGTCAGACTAAAAAACTACACGAGGCGCGAGCCTCTTAGCCGTTCGGTTTACTTTCGACTGCCAATTGTTCGCGTGGAAATTTGATCGCAAGTGAGTGTAAATTTATGAACGAGGCTTGCCCGCAGGCGCAAACATTTCTGAACGATATTTTCGTTGGCTGCAAACTCGATCTCAGCGCAGAGGTCGCAGAGGCTAGCGAAGGATGTCTGTTGGAGTTGGACGGCGAAGACGCGTCGCTGCTGCGTAGCGAAGGCGGCGAGTTGTTGAGCGCGCTTGAGCATCTCGTCAATCAAGCGTTCGGGCGCGCGCTTCCGCATGGCGAAAGATTCATCTGCGACGTGCAGAACTTCCGCGCCACGCGTGAAGCCGAACTTCGCGCGATGGCGCGTCACGCCGCCGAACGCGTGCGCACCACGCGCACGGCCTTCACCTTCGGGCCGATGAATTCAAACGAGCGTCGCATCATTCACACCTCGCTGGCGGAAGAGCCTGACCTGCACACCGAATCAATCGGCGAAGGCAACGCGCGCAGGCTCAAGGTAACTTTGAAAGTCGCGGGCTAGGAACTGATTCTCATGTTGAAGATCGTGTCGTGCTTCGTCGAACACGACACGATCTTTTTCTTTTTGCCGTGTCAAAAAAAGATACCATCGTCGCGCTCTCCACGCCGCCGGGTCGAAGCGGCATCGGCGTCATCCGACTGAACGGCGAACACGCGCTCGAACACGTGCGCGCGCTCGTTCGAGATGAACAGTTTTCACCCGAACCGAATCGCGTCACGCTCAGAAAAATTTACGATCCGCAGACCCATGAACTTCTTGATCGCGCGCTCATCACCTATTTCAAGTCGCCGCATTCCTTCACCGGCGAAGACATCGTAGAACTGAGTTGTCACGGTTCGCCCGTGCTGTTGTTGCACATCGTAGATACGCTTCTGGCACTCGGCGCGCGCGCGGCTGATGCGGGCGAATTCACGCTCCGCGCGCTCTCCAACGGGCGACTCAATCTCAGCCAGGCCGAAGCCGTCCGCGACCTCATTGACGCGCAGACCGAAGCCGCCGTCCGACAGGCCGCACGCCAACTCGGCGGCGAACTCTCCGCGCGACTTCAACCGACCAAAGACGCGCTGCTCGAAATCATCGTCCCGCTCGAATCCTCGCTTGAGTTTGTCGAAGACGATCTGCCTCAATTAACACTCGAAAGAATCAGCCTCCAACTCGAAAACCTCATCCAATCTCTAGACACGTTAGCCGACACTTTTCGCTCTGGACGCCTCCTCAAAGACGGTTTAAAAGTCGCTCTGGTGGGGCGGCCTAACGTCGGCAAGTCCAGTGTTTTCAATAGGTTGCTCGCTTCGGACAGGGCTATCGTGACGGAAATTCCGGGTACCACGCGCGACAGTCTGAGCGAGTTGTTGAATATTGACGGCGTGCCGGTTTTGCTCACGGACACAGCCGGGATGCGTGAATCGAACGACCCTGTGGAGTATTTAGGCATCGAACGTACACGCCGCGCCATCGCCGACGCCGATCTGGTTCTCTTCGTGCTCGACGGCTCTCAACCTTTGACGGGCGAAGACGAAGCGATATTTGCAAACATAGCTGAAGACACGCTTGTCATCGCGTTGAATAAAAGCGACTTGGGCGGTTTCAATAATTTGATCTCTAACGGGATTGGTGATAATTCTAAACGCGTCGCCATCTCCGCGAAGACAGGTGCCGGGCTTGATGCTCTGCGCGATGCGATCATGGAGCCGTTCAAGTCTGGAAGCGCGACGGAGACGGAGTTTTTAATCACAAACGCGCGCCATTTCGACTTATTGCGTCGTTCGGCTGATGCTCTGCGCTCGTCAAAAGTACTCGTCGAGCGGCGAGCCAGCGAAGATTTGATACTTGTCGGCCTTTACGAATCGCTTCGCTACCTCGGCCAGATTACGGGTGAGACAACGCCGGAAGACGTTCTCTCTCAGATATTTGCGACGTTCTGCATAGGAAAGTAGTTATGAGTTTTGATGAACAGTTTGACGTGATCGTGATCGGCGCAGGCCACGCGGGCTGCGAAGCCGCTTCCGCCTCCGCGCGTCTCGGCGCGCAGACCGCATTGGTCACACTCAATCTAGACCTCATCGGCCAGATGTCCTGCAACCCGGCCATCGGCGGCATTGCTAAAGGCCACATCGTCCGTGAGATAGACGCGCTCGGCGGCATCATGGGGCGCGTCATTGATCGCACCGGAATCCAGTTTCGCCTCCTGAATCGTTCGCGTGGCCCCGCCGTACAGGCTCCGCGCGCACAGGCCGACCGCGCGCTCTATCGCACAGAGATGCGTCAGGTGCTTGAAGAAACCCCGAATCTGCACCTGCGTCAGGGACTCGTCATCGAACTCGTCGTGGAAGACGGCGAAATTCGCGGCGTCGAAATGCAGGACACGCGGCGTCTGCGCGCAGGTGCCGTCGTGGTCGCCACGGGAACTTTTCTCAACGGTTTAGTCCACACAGGCCGCCGCACGTACACCGCCGGGCGCGCGGGCGAACCTGCCTCCATCGAACTCGCCGAATGCCTCAAACGCCTCGGTTTTCCCGTCGGACGTTTGAAGACGGGCACGCCGCCGCGTCTCGACGGGCGCACCATTGACTGGCACGAGTTTGAGCCGCAACTTGCGGACGAACGCCCCGTTCCCTTCTCCTTCTCCACGGAAACTATTGAGCAGCCACAAGTTACCTGCTTCATCGGATACACCAACGAACGCGTCCACGATTCTATCCGGTCGAATATTCACCAATCGCCGCTCTATTCCGGTCAAATCAAAGGCGTCGGGCCGCGCTATTGCCCTTCGATTGAAGACAAGGTCGTCAAATTCCCGGACAAGACGCGCCACCAGCTTTTCCTCGAACCCGAAGGCCACAACACTTCCGAAGTTTATCTGAACGGCTTCTCGACCTCGATGCCCGCTGAATTTCAGCAGGAACTCGTACACAAAATTCCGGGTTTGGAAGAAGCGCGCATCATACGCCCCGGCTACGCCATCGAGTACGACTTCGTTGATCCGCGCGAGCTAACTCCCTTCCTTCAGACCGCGCGCATTCAAGGTCTGTTTTTAGCCGGACAGATTAACGGCACGACCGGCTATGAGGAAGCCGCCTGTCAGGGCTTGCTCGCGGGCATCAACGCTGCGCTTCACGTCCAGCGACGCGAAGGTTTCCGTCTCACACGTGAAGAGTCTTACATCGGGGTTTTGATGGACGACCTGATCACGCACGGCGTGGACGAACCGTATCGCATGTTTACTTCGCGCGCCGAGCACCGTCTGGCGTTACGCTATGACACCGCCGACGCACGCCTGACTCCGCACGGCAAAAGCCTCGGCCTCGTCGGTGATTCGCTTTGGGACGCTTTTAACGCGCGTCGAGAGCGTCTGTCGAAGTTGCGTAATGCTTTAGAAACGACGCGTTTCAAGCGCACAGACCCCACCTATCGAGACCTCGCGCAAGTTCTGGGTGATCTGGGCGATTCAATCTCGCTGGCTCAGTTGTCGCAGCGTCAGAACGTTTCACATGAAATGATCCGCAGCCTGCTTCCCCACACGCTGCAAACGGAGACTACGCATTCCGATCTCGAAACGTCTCTCGCAGACCTTTTGTATTGCGGTTATGTCCAATCACAAAGGGATAGTTTCGAGCGTCTCTTCCACAACGACGGGCTTCGGCTCCCTGCTAACTTCGATTTTCGCAGTATTAGCGGCCTCTCGCACGAGATGGTCGAGCGACTGGTTCGCGCCAATCCCCAAAATTTCGGTCAAGCGCGTCGTATCCCCGGGATGACGCCCGCCGCACTTTCTACCCTCTTGGTCAAACTCAAATTACAACAGGCTGCCTGATGTCCTATGTTTCACGTGCCACATCGGACGCCGGAATGTGACACGTGAAACATCTGAAATGGGGCAAATTCGCGCGTGCAGACGACAAAAAAGTAGCACGCAGGGGAACTTTGTGTTAGTTTAGGCCAAATTTCTTGTCGTTCCTGCTCCGAGTGGAAAAATGGCTAAAATTATCGCGGTTGCGAATCAAAAAGGCGGCGTCGGGAAGACTACAACGGCTGTGAATTTGGCCGCCGCACTCGCGGCCTCCGAAGTGCGCGTCCTGCTCGTTGATACAGACCCGCAGGCCAACGCGACTTCCGGCGTCGGCATCCAGCGCGGCAGTTTTCGACGCAGCCTCTACCATGCGCTGATTCTCGACGAGCCGCTGGCGAATATCATTCAGGGCACAGAACTGCCGCTCTTGAAAGTCTTACCCGCCGATAGAAATCTGACCGGAGCCGAAGTCGAACTGGTTGACATAGAGCGTCGAGAATACAAGCTGCAAGGCGTTCTGCGAAGCATTCAGCAGGAATACGATTTCATCATCATTGACTGCCCGCCGTCGCTCGGCCTGTTGACCTTGAACGCTTTGACGAGCGCCGACTCGCTGCTCGTTCCCATCCAATGCGAATATTACGCTCTCGAAGGCGTCACGGAGTTGTTCGACACTCTAGCTCGAATCAGACGCTCGCTAAATCCCGGTTTAATCATCGAAGGGTTGCTCCTGACGATGTACGACGACCGCACGAATCTCTCGGCGGCGGTTGCGGCTGACCTGAAAAGTTTTTACGGGCGACAGGTGTTGGAGACAGTCATCCCTCGAAACGTGCGTTTGGCGGAAGCCCCTAGTTACGGTAAGCCTATTATTTTGTATGACATACGCTCAAGAGGGGCGGAAAGCTATCTTCAGTTGGCGAAGGAGATAATCAGCCATGACGAGAAAAGTTCTGGGGCGGGGCTTGAGCGCGCTGCTGTCGGAGACGCCAGCGGCGACGGCGGCCAATGAAGAGTTAAGAGAGGTTGACATAGACCTGATCGAGCCGAACAACGTGCAGCCGCGCACGCGTTTCGACGAGACGCAGTTGGAGGAATTAGCCCAATCCATCAAGACCAACGGTGTGGTGCAGCCGATCCTGGTGCGTAAAACCAACGGGGGGCGTTACCAGATCGTCGCGGGCGAGAGACGCTGGCGAGCCGCTCAACGCGCGGGTCTGCAACGCATCCCTTCCGTCATACGCGATGTCCCGGACGACAAGATGCTGGAACTGGCTTTGATCGAGAATATCCAGAGACAGGAATTAAATGCCATCGAGGAGGCTTACGCTTACAAACGCCTGATCGAAACTTTCAATTTAACCCAAGAGACGGTGGCGCAACGCGTCGGGCGCGACCGCACTTTCGTCACTAACTATTTGAGGCTATTGCGTTTACCGGAAGACATCCAGCGTCTGGTGGAAGAAAATAAGCTGTCCATGGGTCATGCCAGAGCTTTGCTGGGGATTGACGATGCCGACACGCAGAGGCAGATCGCACGTAGCATAATTGAGCGAAGCTTATCGGTCAGAGATACAGAGCGGGCTGTGAAACGTGTCGTTGCCGGTGGCGACTCGAACCCTACAGTCGCCCCGGCTTCTACGGAAAGAGTCAGCGACGCGAACACTCGCGCCGCCGAGTCGAAGTTGCGCCGCCGTCTGGGGACACAGGTTCACATTTTGCCGAACCAATCGGGAGAGGGAGGAAAAATCGAAGTGCAATATTACAACGAAGGCGACCTCCAACGGCTTTATGAACTCATAGTAGGAAATCAAAATATGTCGGACGCAGTGTAAATTGTTGATAGTGAAGGCGTTAAGTGTGTTTTAAAAGTTAAAGCCAGAGCGCGAATGTTGAAGTTTGAAGGGTAGACTTACGAGCTATTAATATAGCTTGGTCGTTGGAGATCATTTTAGTCTTATCCGTCCGGGTACAACTTTCATTCCCTCTTCAAAAATCAGTCAACTTTTGCATCGTAAATATTAAGCCGGGTTTTCCATGTGCATTTCAAAATGATGGGAGAGGTGTGAGGCTTGGCGGCTTACCGTAATTGGATGATCCGCTTGCCGTTGTCTTGACCGTGCTTAAATTCGCATGCTAAACTTCCAACCTTTTGATACACACAGTTTTATTATCTTACCTTCCGAGTGTTGCACCGGTTCGTTAGAACTGCGTGAGGGCATATGATTCTTCTGGGGTTAGCCGGAAATTCGATTCAGCTTGTGCCGGATGGCACAATATTCATCCATATCTTGATCATCGTTTTGATGATCTATATCTTGAATGCAACGCTCTTTCGCCCGGTCAATAAAATTTTAGCGGAACGCGAACGGCGCACACGCGGCGGCACGGGCGAGGCGCACGATATTTTGCAGCGCGTGGCGAATAGTATGAACCGCTACGAGCGTTCGTTGCGCGAGGCGCGCACGGAAGGTTATCGCTTGCTTGAGCAGGAACGCGCCAAAGCCTTAGCCGAACGGCAGAACCAGTTAACTTCACTGCGCGCAGAAATCGAATCTTCGACCGGGGAGCAGAAGACTCTTCTGCGGACTCAGACGGACGAGGCGCGTACTTCGCTTGAAGCCGACGCGCGAAAGATCGCGGCGGATATCAGCCGTCAAATTCTGAATCGCCCTACTCCTGATTTCAACACGACCGGCGTGCGTTGATCTCTTATGACTTTTTTCTTCAGCAATCCTTTTTTACTTTTCGCGCTGCTGGAAGGCGAGACCGTCTGGTATAACTATCCGGGTTGGGAAGTCTGGAAGTTTGTCAATTTGCTGCTATTTGTCGGCGTGCTGATTTTTCTGTTGCGTCGTCCGATTGGGGCTTCAATGGTGGCGCGGCGCGATGCGATCAGGCAAGAGTTGATGCGTGCGCAGGAAGAGCGTCGTGCCGCGTTGGCTAAACTGGAAGAAGTCGAAGCGCGTCTGGCGCGGCTCGATGCGGAAGTTGAAACCGTGCGCGCGCAAGCCAAAAGGGAAGCCGAGGCGGAACGCGAGAGCATCACGCGTTCGACTGCGGAGGAGACGCGTCGTCTGCGTGAGCAGGCGCAGAGAGAGATCGAGAGCGCGGGCAAAGCTGCGCGACAGGATTTGCGTCGCTACGCCGCCGAGCAGAGCGTCCGTCTGGCTGAAGATTTGATACGCCGCGACATCCGTGCGGAAGACGATTCGCGCCTGATGCAGGATTACATCGGAGACTTGGGAGGGATCAAGGGTTGAGCGTGCAAACGATGGCGCGGCGTTACGCGGCGGCACTCGCGGATGTCGTGATCGCGCAGGGGGAAGCGCGTGAGGTACAGGAAGAGTTAAACACTTGGGCGCAGATGATGGAAGACAACTCCTCGCTGCTCGAAGTCTTTCGCAATCCGACCATTCCTTACGATCAAAAACGCAACGTTCTCAACACCCTCATCAAGCGGACAAGCGTGCGCCCGACGACGGCAAACTTCCTCCAAGTCCTACTGCAAAATCATCGCCTCTCCGAGTTAAAGGAGATCAATCAGAAGTTTGCTTTGCAACTCGACGAGCGTTCGGGCGTCGTCTCCGCGCAGGTCACGACGGCGCGCGCCGTGCCCGAGTCAACGCAGGAGACTCTGCGCACGCAACTCGGGACGCTGACGGGCAAAAAAGTGCGTCTGCAATTTGCCGTTGACGAAGAATTAATCGGCGGCATCGTCACGCGCATCGGCTCGACCGTCTATGACGGCTCGGTGCGCACGCAGTTGCAGCAGATCAAACAGAAGATGGCGGGCGAGCAATAAATTTTTGAGTTGCGATCTCGGATGCGTCGAGCAACTCGCAGACGGGCAAGTAACGAGCATGAAGTGAACCGGACGAATTGGATCAAACTATATGGAACCGATCAGAGCTAACGAGATAAGCGACATTATTCGCCAACAGATCGAAAACTTCGACACGGGCGTCACCGTCACGGAAGTCGGCACGGTGATCAAAGTGGGCGACGGCATCGCGGAGATTCACGGGCTGGAAAAAGTGATGGCCGGTGAACTG
>DASYMM010000094.1:0-16743 GCA_036009085.1 Pyrinomonadaceae bacterium
CATCGAATTTGCGCGCGCCTTGCGCGGCTTCGAGGTCGAACTCTTAAGCACCGGAGGCACTGCAAAAGCCTTGCGCGCGGCGGGCATCGAAGTGCGCGACGTGTCGGAAGTCACGGGCTTTCCCGAAATGCTCGACGGGCGCGTCAAGACGCTTCACCCGCGCATCCACGGCGGGCTGCTCGCCGTGCGCGATAACCGCGAGCACATGAGCGCGCTCGGCGAGCACGACATCGAGCCGATAGACATGGTTGTGATCAACCTCTATCCCTTCGAGCAAACCATCGCGCGCGAAGGCGTCACAATCGAAGAAGCCATCGAGCAGATAGACATCGGCGGCCCCGCGATGGTGCGCTCTGCGGCGAAGAATTACGCGGACGTAGCCGTCGTCACTTCGAGCGAACTATACGATCAAGTTCTGGCCGAGTTGGAAGAGCACAACGGCGCGCTGACGCTCTTCGCGCGCTCTCATCTGGCGCGGCTCGCCTTCATGCGGACGGCTTTCTACGACGCGAAAGTTTTCGCTTATCTCGATTCTCTCGCAGCGAAAGACGCTTCGGGGAGTTGGTCAACTTACCCGCCCGTCGAGTCAATCGCGGACACGGTGGAAATCTATGCGCGCCTGTTGTCGGATGCCCTCGATGCCGCCGACGCGGAAGATACTGACGAAGCGGGCGAGGCCGGAGACTCCGGGTTTGAAGAAAACGCCGAGCTGACTTTGAACAAACTCTCCGATCTACGCTACGGCGAGAACCCGCACCAGACCGCCGCGCTCTACGAGATCGAAGAGGAAGGCGCGCAGGGTGTGGCGCATGCCGAACTGCTCTCCGGCAAAGAGATGTCTTTCAACAACTACGTGGACGCAGACGCCGCCTGGCAACTCGTCACAGACTTCGACGCGCCCGCGTGTGCGATCATCAAGCACACGAACCCTGCGGGAGTCGGGCTTGGCGCGTCGCCCGTGGAGGCTTACCGGCGTGCGCTCGCCACCGATCCGCTCTCAGCCTTCGGCGGCATCGTCGCCTTCAATCACAACGTTGACGAGGAGGCCGCGCGCGCCGTCACGGAAATATTCACCGAGGTCGTCATCGCCCCCGAATATACGGAAGCGGCTTTAGAGACGTTGCGCGCCAAGAAGAACCTACGCGTGCTCCGCGCCTCAGTCCCGCCTGTCGAAGCGGACGAAGCGTTGCCAATTTTTGATTACAAAAAGATCAGCGGCGGCATCTTGGTGCAGACGCGCGATCTGCACAGGCTGACGCGCGACGCTCTGAAAGTCGTCTCACGCCGCGCGCCGACTGACGAAGAGATTCATGCGCTGCTGTTCGCGTGGACGGTCTGCAAGCATACGAAGTCGAACGCCATCGTCTATGCGCGCGCGGGGCAGACCGTGGGCGTCGGCGCGGGGCAGATGTCGCGCGTTGATTCCGTCCGCATCGGCGCGGCGCGGGCTGTGCTTCCCGTCGCAGGCTCCGTGCTCGCCTCCGACGCGTTCTTCCCTTTCCGCGACGGCATAGACGAGGCGGCACGGCACGGCATCACCGCTATCATTCAACCCGGCGGGTCTGTCCGCGACGAAGAGAGCATCGCCGCCGCCGACGAACACAACCTCTCGATGGTCTTCACAAGCATCCGTCACTTCAAACATTGAGCACGGGGGAATTGAGACAAAGATGACGAAGCACTCGATCAAAGTAAAACTGGCGGCGATATTTTTCGGGCTGCTGCTTTTCGCAAGCGGCGCGTTCGCTGCGCAGGAAGGTTTGAAGAAGCGTGTGCGTTTCGCGCGCGGGCGCACGACGGCGACTTTCAAGAACTCGGTCGTGCGCGGCACGCGGGATCGTTACACGCTCGGCGCGCGAGCCGGGCAGAAGCTGTCTGTCCATATCACTTCGGTCGAGAATAACGCGATCTTCGACATCTACACGCCGCAGGGCGGCACGCTCGTGGGCGAGGGAGAGGACTCGACCGATTGGAGCGGCACGCTGCCGCAAGACGGCGACTACGTGATCGAAGTCGGCGGCACGCGTGGCAACGCGACATACACGCTCAAGGTCACGGTTCGTTGAGCGCCAGCGTCCGAGGTTTCTTGCACGCTTGCAGTGGCGCGGCGCAATCGTTGATACTTGGCCGACACGGTCTCCCCGGTAAATTTAATTCCACCTGTTTTAACGAAGGGTTGAACTCATGGCTGACATCGAATCCATCTCCGGCGACAACGCGGGGACGCCTGTGCGTTGCCGCTTCTGCGGGCAGTTGAACCAGACCCGCTCCGACGTGACGGGCAACGCGAAGTGCGGACGCTGCCGCCTGCCGCTCTCCGGCGACCCGCACAAAAAGTTCGCCGAACTCGACAAAGACTCTTACATTCATCCGGCTGACAGCCGCGCGCTCGCTACCCTGCGCGCCATTCCGGGCATTGATACGGCTGTGAAAAAGCTGCTGTCCGTGACGGGCGAATCGGCCATCCGCGTGATCTTTATGGCGAGCGCGGTGCGCGTCACACCGCATCAATGTCCAGACCTCTACGCCAAGTTGCAGATCGCCTGCACGACGCTCGGCGTGGACATGCCCGAACTCTTCGTGCAGCAGTCGCCGATGGTCAACGCGTTCACGGGCGGCGTCTCGCGCCCCGTCATCGTGCTCTATTCCGGTCTGCTCGAACGCCTCACGGACGAAGAGGTACTCGCCGTCGTCGCGCACGAAGTCGGCCACATCCACGCCGAACATGTTCTGTATCTGACGGTCGCGCACCTGCTCGAAGCTCTGGCGAACGTCGCGATTGCGGCGGCTCCCGTGGCGAGTCTCGTCGCGCAGATTTTGTCCACCACGATGCGGTCAGCGTTGCTCGCCTGGTCGCGCCGCGCAGAGTTGTCGTGCGACCGCGCCGCGCTGCTCGTGACGCAGGACGCAGACGTGATCGGGCGCACGATGATGAAACTCTGCGGCGGCACCTTCGCCTCCAAAGTTGACTACGAACAATTCCTCGTGCAGGCGCGCGACTTCCAGAAGAACTACGACGACAAGGCGCTCGACCGCTTCTGGGCTGACATCATCACGAGCGGCCTCTCGCACCCGTTCCCCGTCTGGCGCACGTCCGAGATTTTGAAATGGGTCGAGAGCGAGCAGTACCAGCATTTGATGAACGGCGCGCCTGAGAGCGCGGCGGCTTAACTGTTATGTTTCAAGTTTCAAGTTTCAGGTTAGTTCAATTTGCAAGCTGAAACCTGAAACTTGAAACTTGAAACCTGAGACTTTGAATCTATGTTAGAGAATAAATTCGGTGTGGTGTTCGGCGTCGCCAACAAGCGTTCGATTGCGTGGGCTTCGGCGCTTGCGCTCGCGGGCGCGGGTGCGCGTCTCGCGTTCACCTATCAGAACGAGCGGCTGCGCGAGAACGTTGAGGGTTTAACGAAAGAGATGCCCGCCGCGGTGCTCTCTCAATGCGACGTGGTGAAGCCGGAAGAAGTCGGGCAGACTTTCGCGCGCATTAAAGAAGAGTTCGGGCGGCTCGACTTTCTCGTTCACAGCCTCGCCTTTGCGCCGCGCGAGGCTTTGGAAGGCGAGTATCTCAACACCTCGCTCGAAGCATTTCAAACCGCCCTTGAGATCAGCGCGTACTCGCTCGCAACTCTGGCGCGCGCCGCCGCGCCCTTGATGACGGAAGGCGGCAGCATCGTCTCGATGAGCTATTACGGCGCAGAGAAAGTTGTGCCGAACTACAACGTGATGGGCGTGGCGAAAGCCGCGCTCGAAGCGAGCACGCGTTATCTGGCGAGCGATCTCGGCAAGCACAACATACGCGTCAACGCCATCAGCGCGGGGCCGCTCAACACGCTCGCCGCACGCGGCGTCGGGAACTTAAGCACGATGTTGAAGCACCACGCCGACCGCGCGCCGCTCAAGCGCAACGTCGAGGCGCGCGAAGTCGGCAACGCCGCGCTTTTCCTGTGCAGCCCGCTCTCCTCCGGCATCACCGGCGAAGTCATCCACGTGGATTGCGGCTACAATATCATGGCATTCTAAAAGCAGAGGTCAGAGGCTAGAGGTTAGAGATCAGTTAAGAGACACGAACTGATTTTTACTAACCTCTAGCCTCTGACCTCTGCCTCTGCACCTCAATGGCAAAGACGAAGAACGAAAATCGCAAGGGCGCGCACGTCACGCAGGACGAACAACTGCTTGAGACTCCGAAGCAGGACGAGTTCAAGCATACGGACACGTGGCGCGTTTTTCGCATCATGGGCGAGTTTGTCGAAGGCTTCGACGAACTCGCGACGGTAACGCGCGGCGTCTCCATCTTCGGCTCGGCGCGCACGTTGCCCGACAGCCCGCATTACGCGGCGGCGCAGGAGACCGCCGCGCTTCTCGTGCGCGCGGGCTTCGCAGTGATCACGGGCGGCGGCCCCGGCATCATGGAGGCCGCCAATCAAGGCGCGTTCGAGGCTAAAGGCACCTCCATCGGTTGCAACATCGAACTCCCTTTCGAGCAGAAACCTAACCCTTACCAGACGCGCTCCCTGACCTTCAACTATTTCTTCGTGCGCAAGACGATGTTCGTCAAATACAGCACCGCCTTCATCATCTTCCCCGGCGGTTACGGCACGCTTGACGAACTCTTTGAAGCGCTCACGCTCATACAGACACGCAAGGTGAGAAACTTCCCGGTCGTGCTCGTCGGCAAACAATTTTGGAGTGGGATGATTGACTGGCTGCGCGGCGCGGTGCTCGCGGAGCAAACTATTTCACAGGAAGACCTCCTCCTCCTGCATTGCACAGACTCGCCCGCCGAAGCCGTAGAGATCGTCGTCCGCAGTCAGGACGCGCTGCGCAAGCTGGATCGAACTGTCTCAGATGAGATTGCGTGAGGAGAAATTGTCAGTCGTCAGTTGTTTAGTGGTTGTCACATAAGTTACTAAAGATTTGGATCGAACAACTGACTACTGGCAACGGACGACTCACTTTTTTATTCGTCGCCTTTGAGCGTGCCCGTCAACCATTCCAGGTAGGGAGCGGAGGCGGCGATGATGGGGAGGGCGATGATCTCTGGCGTCTCGTAGCTGTGCAGCGCGCGCACTTCGCGTTCGAGCAGAGCGAAGCGCGCTTCGGTCGTCTTCGCCAGCAACAGGAATTCCGGGTCGCGTCGCACCTCGCCCTTCCAGTGATAGACCGACTCCATCTCAGGGAGTATCTGCACGCAGGCGGCGAGGCGCGCGCCGACGAGCATCTCGGCCAGCCGTGCCGCTTCTTCCCGGCTCCCAGCCGTCATCAACACCATGATCGCCGCATCGCTTGCCTCTTGCATGCTCGCACCTCACGCTTGATCATCTTCAACATCGAAATTTCTCCGACGTTATCAGACTCTTAATCTGCGCGCGCGACCGTGATGCGTCAGACGACGCTCTCAACCGTCTGTTTCATCGGTGTCGTCTTCGTCCGATTCGTCCGACGCGATCTCTTCGTCTTCTTCGAGCGTGGTGCCGGTGAGCGGCGTCGTGTCGCTGCCGAAGAAAGAGTTGTAAAGTTCCTGCGCGCGCTCCAAGTCCCTTTCGTCAACGAGCACGAGCGCGCCCGGCGCGGTGGTGGACAAAAGCGGCGAGAAGGCATCGGAACTGCCCGACTGGATGGCGGCGCGGATACCGTTTTGCGTGAGAATGTCGTGCACCATCTCGGCCTCCGCTGGCGACCCGATGTTGTGCAGCGGCACGAAACGCGCCTCGCTCGTATCGCGCGAAGTCTCCGGCGACAACTGCTCGACCAACGCTACGTCATGATCCGGACAACGCTCGATGCCCTTCTCATACTCCGATTCACACACGGGACAGAACATAGTTTTTCCTCAAAAAGTTTCAGGTTTCAGGTTTCAAGTTTCAGGGTAGTCTAAAACCCGCGCCCTGAAACTTCAAACCTGAAACCTGAAACTCGTAACCTGAAACCCACTTATTTCGCCGCGCGCACGGCGCGTTCAAACGGAATCTCCTCGAAATGCGTCATGCGTTTGAACGTGCGGAAACGCTCGTTGATCTCTTCGTGCGTCAGACGGTCAACGCGTTCCGTGCCGAACTCTTCGACGTTGAAAGAGGCCATCACCGAGCCGTAGATCATCGCGCGCCGCATCGTCGCCTCGTCAATCGTGTCGTGGCTCGCCAGGTAGCCCATGAAGCCGCCGGCGAAGGTGTCGCCCGCGCCCGTCGGGTCGAAGACGGATTCGAGCGGGTAGGCGGGGATGGCAAAGTAAGATTCGCGCGTAAACAGGGCCGCGCCGTATTCGCCGCGCTTGATGACGAGAGCCGTCGGCCCCGCGTCGAGAATCTTGCGCGCCGCACGGATCAAATTCGGCTCGTCGGCCAACTGTCGCGCCTCCGCGTCGTTGATGATCACGACGTTGACGCCGCGTATCGCCGCCATGACGGCACCGGGCACGGTGTTGATCCAGTAGTTCATCGTGTCGAGCGCGACGAGTTCCGCGCCGCTCACCTGCTCGCGCACTTCCGTTTGCAGGTCGGGCTGGATGTTGCCGAGAAAGACGAAGCGTGCGCGCTTTGAAGCGTCGGACAGTTTCGGCTTGAACTCGGCGAAGACGTTGAGTTGCGTGTCGAGCGTGTGCGCCGTGTTCAAGTCGAAATCGTAACGCCCGCGCCAGAAGAACGTGTTGCCGTGCGCCACGCGTTCGAGGTCGCTCGTATCAACCTCGTGGCGCGCGAACACGTCCAATTCCGCCTGACCGAAATCCGCGCCGACCACGCCGACCACTCTCACGTCTGTAAAGAAACTCGCGGAGAGCGAAAAATGTGTGGCCGAGCCGCCGAGCATCCGCTCGCGCTTCCCGAACGGCGTCTCCACCGCATCGAACGCCACCGAACCAACAACCAGCAATGACACGTTATATTTTCTCCTGTGTGAAATGGAAAGATTGTCCGTTGTCCGTGGTCAGTGGTCCGTTGTTTCGTGCCGCCCGATCTTGAATCTTTCATCTCCGGCTTAACGCTGGACGAGCACCTGCAACGGACAACTGACTACGGACAATGTTACGGCTTCGCGTCGCCGAGGCTTTGAAGTTCCGCTTCGGCGCGCTTACGAAAGTTGCTCTTCGGATGCTCGTTGACGAGTTGCGTCAAATACTGCCGCGCGAGCACGAGATATTTTTCGGTGGCGAGCGTGGGCGGCTGTTTGCCTTCTTTGCGCGACAGACGCGCGCTCGACATGCCTGCGATATAGAGCACTTCGTCAAACTTCTTGAAGCGTTGATAGACGGCAATCGTCTCCTCGCAGCGTTGGAGCGCGCCGATGTAGGCTTTGCGCGTGTAATACAACTGCGCCGCCTTGAGATTCTTCTTCGCATCAACTTCCAAGAGCGCATCGCTCAGAGGGTTCGCGTCCAACTCCTGCTCCGGCTGCGGGTCGCGCCGTTGCAAAGTGACTTTACGCTCCTCCGGCGCGGGTCTCTCCTGCGCCTGCGACGCGCCCGCTGCCATCCCGAAAGCGACCGTGAGCAAACAACAAGCCGGCAAAACTCTCTTCATAAAAACACCTCTCTCAACTTCCGATAAGTAATGTGCGACAAGGTGATGATCTGCGACGAGTCTTTTCAAACTCGTCACCCGTCACTTGTCGCCGTACTTTTTGATGATGGCTTCGAGCTTCTTCGTTGTCGCCTCCGGCCACAAATCGGGCGCGGTGAAGATGGCGTTTTTGAGAGCGGAGCCGCAGGCGCAGCTGCGCGGTTGGTCGCTCAGACGCTTCACCGACTCGCGCATGATGACCTGCGCGTTTCGCACGTTCTTGTTCAAATACTCGACCACCGTTTCGACCGACACGGCATCGTGTTCCTCATGCCAGCAATCGTAATCGGTGACGAGGGCGAGCGTGGCGTAACAGATTTCGGCTTCGCGCGCGAGCTTCGCTTCCTGCAAATTCGTCATGCCGATCACGTCCATGCCCCACGAGCGATAGACCTTCGACTCGGCTTTCGTGGAAAACGCAGGCCCTTCCATGCACAGGTAAGTTCCGCCGCGATGCACACGCACTTCCGCCGCGCCGCACGATTCCTGCAACACGTCGCCGAGTTCCTCGCACACCGGATGCGCGAACGTGACGTGAGCGACGATGCCGCTGCCGAAGAAGGTTGACTCGTGCGCGCGTGCGCGCGTGCGGTCGAAGAACTGCGCGGGGATCACCATGTCGAGCGGCGCATATCGTTCCTGCAAAGAGCCGACGGCGGAAGCCGATAGGATGCGCTCGACGCCGAGCAGTTTCATCGCGTAGATGTTGGCGCGGAAGGGCAACTCCGTGGGCGTGAAGCGATGCCCGCGCCCGTGCCGTGGCAGAAAGGCGACGCGCACGCCTTCCAGCGTGCCGACGATAAACGCGTCCGACGGATGGCCGAACGGCGTCTCGACTTTCACTTCTTCAACGTCTTTCAATTCCGGCATCTGGTAGAGGCCGCTGCCGCCGATGATGCCGATCTGTGCTGTGGTCATGCGTATTCTGTTACCTGTGTGTATGGGATTGTTTTCAACTTGCCTTCAGCTTCGACCACGCGGCACAGAGGCTCTTCGGGGTCGTGATAAAAAAGGCAGAGCCAGTTTTCGCGCGCGGCTTGCGGCAGCAGACGCCGCTTGGCTTCGAGCGTCTCGACCGGGTAGAGATCGTATCCCATGATCCATGCGAATTGGACATGCGCGCGCATCGGGACGAGATCGGCGAAGCCGTAGAGCGTCTGCCCGCCGCGTTCCAGACGCGCGCACTGCATCGTGCGCGAATGTCCCGCGACGGTCTCCATTCTTAAACCCGCCACCACTTCGTAATCCGCGTCTTTCAGTTCCAACTGCCCGCTCGCTTGCACGGGTCGCCAGTTCTCCGGCAGATAACTTGCGCGGTCGCGCTCATGCGGCGACTCCGCGTGTTCATACTCGTCACGCGAAACAAAATAACGCGCGTTCGGGAAAGTCGGCACGATGTCGCCCGCCGCGTTTCTCGTCGTGTTGCCGCCCGCGTGATCGAAGTGCAAATGCGTGTTGACGACGATGGTGATCTCGTCCGGGCTGTAACCCGTTACCGTTTCGACCGACCCGGCGAGCCTAGCCTTGCGCGTGATGCCGTACATCGCTTCGTGCTTCGCAGACCACTTATCGCCGATGCCCGTCTCGATAATGATTCGTTCGCGCCCCGCTTCGACGAACAGGCAGTTCATGTTCAGACGAATGCGGTTGTGCTCGTCGGGCGGGCAGCTTTGCGACCACAGGGCGCGCGGCACCACTCCGAACATCGCGCCGCCGTCCAGACGAAATTCCGCGTCCGGCACGATCTCCACGCGATAGTCGCCGAGGTGCATAAGAGTGCAGCTATCTGCTATCAGCCGTCAGCCGTCAGCAAGCTGGAAAAGACTCGCTCAATTTCGTTAGCTGATAGCTGATGGCCGACCGCTGATGGCTACGTTATTTCTTCGGCTTGGGAGCGGGCGGCGGTTCTTCGTCGTTGGTGCCCACAACTTTCCCACCGGGCGGCACTTCGCCGGGCGCACCTTCAACTGCCCCTCCGTGCGGGTCGCCTGCGGGCGGTTGCTGCATCCCACGCGGCGGCGCAGCCGGCATGGGCGGCACCTCCACCTTGAAGTCATCAGGGACGCTGACGCCCGTGCGTTGCGCGATCTCGTCGAGGAGTTTCTCGCGCTTCTCTTTTTCTATGGCGGCACGCGCCTGTTCCTTCGGCGACTGCGGCGGCGCAAACGGATTGGCTTGCGAGCCTGCCGCCGGTTCAGCGGCGATCAGTATGTGGCGTGCGTGTATCTCTTCGGCGTCCTTGCCGTCGTCGCCCTTGGCCGTGCGGCGTTCCTGCGTCTGGATGATGTGAAAGCCGAAAGGCGTCTCGACGACATCGCTGATCTGTCCGGGTTGGAGGGCGAAGGCCGCTTCCTCAAACGGCTTGACCATCGCGCCGCGTTTGAACCAACCGAGGTCGCCGCCTTTGTCTTTGTTGCTCGGATCGGCGGAAAACTCTTTGGCGAGTTTGGCGAAGTCTTCGCCGCCGCGCAGACGCTTGAGCACGTCTTCGGCTTTGGCGCGCGTCTTTGAAGAATCCAATTCGGGGTGTTTTGCGATGTAGGCGTCAATCTCCTGATCCGTGGCCTTCGTGCGCTCCAAGATTTTCGGCGCGTGTTTCTGCGCGAGCACTTGCGCCTGTTGGAATTGAATCAAAAGTTCGGTGGCGCGCTCTTTGTCCGTGCCTGCGGCGATGGCTTTGCGCGCAAGCACCTGCGTCGGCGACCAGAGTTCATTTTTGATGCGATCCTTTTGCTCGTCGGAAAGCCCCTGTGCCGCGGGCAGCAGCCCCAGAGATTGCACGTCTTTGACGAACTCCTCGAACTTCGCGTCCTGTCCCGGCTCTTTCAGAAAATTGGCGACCTCATCTTTCGAGACGATCTGATCCTGCGAGGTTGCGCCCTCCTCTTGCTTCTTCTTCGCATAAACCTGCGCGAGGACGAACGTGCGTACCAGATCAAGCTGTCGCTTCATCTCCGGCGTGTCGGCGATGCCTGCGGCTCTCGCGTCGGCGGCGATGGCGAGCAGTTGGCGAAACTGCTTGGCGATGTCCTTGCGCTCCTCTTCGTTGTTGGCGAGCGCGGCGAGTTGCTGCGGCGGCATCATCGTCTTGACGATCTGCGACATATCATCCGCAGACAGCTTGACCGCCTTCGAGCCGCGCCCCTTCACCTGCCAGAAGAGCAGGCCGCCAGCCGCCGCGATGGCGATGACGGCCACGATCAACGCTTTCGCCGTCGAACTCAAGCCGCGTGACGGCGCGGCGGCAGCGGCGGCACGCGCACGCGGAGACGCAGCCGCGACGGGGTTCGTCTCTGCGGCGGCTGCGGAAGTTGCGCCGATGCGATCCGGTTCGGCGTTCGATTCGCCTGTCGTCGCCGAAGTCTCCGCTGTTGTCTCCGCCGAAGTTTCCGCCGCGCTCAAGTCTCCGGTCGAAGCGGCATCTTCCCCCGGCCATTGCTGCTGCCCGGCGTCGGTTGATGCTTCATACGCAGTTTCAGTAGTTAGCTCCGCGCCGCAGCCGGGGCAGGCGCGTTGATCTTCCGACGTTTGCGTCCCACATTTTTCACAAGTGATCATAAACTTATCCTCTTAATAAAGAATCCAACTGCCTTCCAATTTTTGCGTCCAACAAAGCGTGCCGCGCGCTGCCAGCGGTTCGCTTGCTACGGTCGCCTGCGTCTCGGAGTTCCTGCCCCTGTGCGTTTGCCTGTGCCTTTGGTTTGCGTCGAGCCGGGCGTGGTCGAAGCGTCGGTCGTCGCCGTGGATTTATTGCCAGCCCCCGCCGCATTCAGCGTGGCGGGCGTCGGGTTGGCGTCGAAATCTTCTGCAATCGTGACGCGGGAACGGCTCACGATCTCGCCGAGAAGTTTACTGCGCTTCTCCCCTTCAATCGCGTTGCGCGCTTGATCACGCGGAGACTGTGGCCGCCCGTCTGCGCCGCGCGCGCCGCCACCCGCCGCGACCAAAATATGACGCGCGTGAACCTGCTCGACAGGCTGGCCGGTCGGGCTGTCCTGCATGCGCCGTTCCTCAAGCTTGATGATGTGATAACCGAACTGCGTCTCCACGATGCCGCTCAGTTCGCCGGGCTTGAGCGCGAAGGCCGCATCCTCAAACGGCTTGACCATCATCCCGCGCCCGAACCAGCCGAGGTCGCCGCCCTGATCCTTGTTGCTCGTATCAATGGAATGCTCTTTCGCGAGCGCGTTGAAGTCGCCGCCCGCGCGCAGACGCGCCAGCAACTCCTCGGCTTTGACTTTCGACTGTTTCGGATCAATCTCGGGATGCGCTGCGTAGTAGGCTTCGATCTCCGCGTCGGTCGCTTTGGTGCGCGCGTCCAGAGTCTGTTTGAAATATTCACCGGCCAACAGGCGCGCATGCTGGTACATCAACATCACGGCGGTAGCGCGCTCTTTGTCCACCCCTGCGGCGACGCCCTTGCGCGCGCCGAGCATGATCGTCGCCCACTGCTGCCGCAAGTTCTCGCGCTGCTCATCCGTCACCGCGTTCGCCTGCTCGGAGGCCGGGCGGCTCTTCAAAAAGTCTCGAAAGAACTCTTCAAACTTCTGCTCCTGCCCCGGCTCTTTGACGAAAGCCGCGATCTCTTCTTTGGAAACAACTTGTTCGGGCGACGTTGCGCCAGCCGCCTGCCGCTGTTTCGAGTAGCGGCGCGAAATGACGAAGGCGCGCGAAAGTTCCAGTTGGAGCTTCATGTCGGGTAGTGCGGCCAGACCGGCGGCGCGCGCTTCATCCGCGACGGCGAACATCTCGCGCAAGTCCTGCACAAACTCTTTCCGCGCCGCCGCGTCGCCCGCAAGCTGCACACGCGACTGCGGCGACACGCCGAGTTCTTCGACGAGAAGCGAGAGGTCTTGCGCGGAAAGGTTGATGCCCTGTTGCTGTTGCGACGACGGCTGCGCGGCGGTCGTCGTGCGCGGCGCGGTCTTCGTCTGCGCCGGTTGTGTGTTACGTGTGCGCGTGCCGCGCCCGGTTTTCTGCGCCCAGAGGCTCGCCGGAACTACCAAGAGGAGGGCGAGCGCGAGGATAGCCCTGTTGTTCTTTGAATTCAAAATCCTGTCCGTCCCTTTATTCAGAATGATGTCCATGTGCCGAAGCAGCGGTGTGCTCGACGAGTTCGAGCAAGACGCCGCCCGCTGCCGACGGGTGAACGAAGGCCACGAGGCAGCCGCCTGCACCGACGCGCGGCGCGTCGTCAATCAAGCGTGCGCCCTGTTCCTTCAAACGCTGGAGCGTGGCGCGTATGTCGTCCACGCGCACGGCGATGTGATGAATGCCGGGGCCGCGCTTCTCCAAAAACTTCGCCACGGGAGACGCATCGCTCGTCGGCTCCAACAGCTCGACGCGCGGCTCGCCCACAGGCAGCATCGCCACTCTCACGCCCTGCTCGGCCACCTCTTCCGTCTCCACCACGCGCAATCCCAACGCATCGCGCCAGAACGCCAGCGCGTCGTCAATTTTGTGTGTGGCGATTCCGATATGCTCTATCTTCATTTTTCGTTTAGCCGTCAGCAGTCAGCTTTAATGCCTTAGCTGCCGGCTGACGGCTGATGGCTGATCGCTTTCAAAATCTCTTCCACTGCCGAATACGGGTCGCGTCGCTTCCCCGCCACTTCGACGGCGAGCGCGTCGAGTTGTGCGCTTGCGCCGTCGCTTGAGATGGCGCGCGTTACGAGTTCCTCGCGCAGCAGGTCGAGGATGCGCCAGCGCGCAATGGCCGTGCGGCGCGCGTGGCCGGCTTCGGCGTGTTGCAGGTATTCGTGATAGCTCGCAATCGCGGCGGCCAGTTCTTCAATGCCTTTGTTCTCCGTCGCGACGGTCTTTACGATGGGCGGCTGCCACAAATCCGGGCGCATCGTGAGCGAGAGCATCGCTTCGAGTTCCTTCTCCGTGCGATGCACGCCGTCTCGATCAGCTTTGTTGATGACGAAGACATCGCTGATCTCCATGATGCCAGCCTTGAGCGCCTGCACGTCGTCGCCCATGCCCGGCACGAGCACGACGACCGACACGTCCGCCGTCTTCACGATCTCGACTTCATCCTGCCCGACGCCGACCGTCTCCACGATGATCTTTTCAAACCCGGCGGCATCGAGAATCGCCACCGCATCCACCGTGGCGCGCGACAAACCGCCGAGATGCCCGCGCGTCGCCATCGAGCGTATGAAGACCTGCGGGTCGAGTCCGAGGGTCTGCATCCTGATCCGGTCGCCGAGGATCGCGCCGCCCGAAAACGGACTCGAAGGATCAATACAGATGATGCCGACGCGCTCGCCGCGCTCCCGGTACAAACCCGCGAGACGATCAACCAGCGAAGACTTCCCCGCTCCCGGCGCACCCGTGATGCCGACGACGAGGCCGCGCCCCGTGTGCGGAAACACAGACTTCATCAACGCCGCCGCGTTCCCGACGTTATCTTCAACCTTCGAGATCGCGCGCCCCACCGCCCTCGCTTCGCCCGCGAGGATGCGCTCAAGTTCGGTGTTCGTCGTCGCTACGCTCATCAAAAAACAGTGACGGGTGACAAGTGACGAGTGACGAGTAAGAATCAAGACAAGTTTTTGTTTTCAACTCGTCACTCGTCACTCGTCACTTGTCACTGATTTAACAATTGTCGGGCGATGATCATGCGTTGAATTTCGGACGTGCCTTCGCCGATGGTGCAGAGTTTCGAGTCGCGCCAGTATTTTTCGGGCGGGTAGTCTTTCGTGTAGCCGTAGCCGCCGTGAATCTGGATCGCTTCCTCGCAAACTTTGACGCTGATCTCCGAGGCGTAGAGTTTCGCCATCGAAGACTCCTTCGTCACCTTGCGCCCCTTGTCCTTCAAGTAGGCGGCGCGATACATCAACAGGCGCGCAGCATCAATCTGCGTCGCCATGTCTGCCAGTTTGAACTGGATCGCCTGAAACTCCGAGATCGGCTTGCCGAACTGCTGCCGCTCCTTGGAATACTTCAAAGCAGACTCATACGCGCCCTGCGCGATGCCGACCGCGAGCGCGGCAATCGAGATGCGCCCGCCGTCAAGAATTTGCATCGCCTGTATGAAGCCCAAGCCTTCGGGGCCGAGCCGTTGCCCGTCGGAGATGAAGCAGTCTTCAAAAATAACGCTCGCCGTTTCCGACGCACGCAAGCCGAGTTTGTCTTCCTTCTTGCCGGGCATGAACCCGCGCATGCCTTTTTCAAAGATGAACGCGGTGATGCCCTTCGAGCGCATCGCGCGGTCGGTCGAAGCGACGGCCACGCACACGTCGCCGTGGATGGCGTGCGTGATGAAATTCTTCGAGCCGTTGACGACCCAACCGCCGTTCTTCTTCACGGCAGTCGTGCGCGTGCCGGAGGCGTCCGAACCCGCGCCCGCTTCGGTCAGTCCCCACGCGCCGAGTTGTTTCCCCTGCGCGAGCGGCACGAGGTATTTCTGCTTCTGCTCCTCCGTGCCGAACATGTAGATGTGATTCGAGCAGAGCGAATTGTGCGCGGCCACGGAGATGCCGACCGAACCGTCAACGCGCGAAAGCTCTTCGATGATCGTCGCATATTCGACGTAGCCCATCCCCGCGCCGCCGTACTTTTCGGGAAAGATGACGCCGAGCAAGCCGAGTTCGGCCAGCTTCGGCATCAACTCGGACGGAAAATGCTGTTGCTCATCCCACTCGCGGACGTGCGGCGCGATCTCGCCTTCGGCAAACTCGCGCACGCTCATCTTCACCTGTCGCTGCTCTTCGTTCAGTTCAAAATCCATGCCGGTTAAAAAGCCCCCTGATCAATACGCGCAAAAAAAGACGGACAGTGACAGACCTTACACGCAACTATCCGTCTCGCGCCGCCGTTCGTCTGACCGAACATTGTACCTTAACTTCGCCGCCGACCCGTACCCGCGCCGCGACTTTTAGCTGCCCCTTTCGCCGTCCCTTTTGAAGTAGTTTTACCCGCCGCTTTTGGGTTCGCTTTCGACGCCGTTTCCGTCGTTCTCGCGGCGGCTCTTTTCTTCGCCGCCCTCGGTTTCAAGCGCGCCACTTCGCCCGGATGAAGCAGGCGATACGCGCCGACAGGCAGGCGTTCGTCTCTGAGCGAGCCGATGGCGACGCGGCGCAGTTTCAAAACCGAATGGCCGATCTGATCAAACATGCGCCTGATCTGCTGGTTGCGTCCCTCGTGCAAGACGACTTCAAACCACGCGTTCGTCCCCGTCTCGCCCGTCGGGGTGATTTGCGCGGGCGCGGTGAGCGCGCCGTCGTCGAGGCGTATGCCGCGCCGCAGGCGTTCGATGGCTTCTTCGGGCGGCACGCCCTTCACCTTCACTTCGTAAACCTTCGCCACGCCGTTTCGCGCCGCCGTGATGTAGTTCGTCAACTCGCCGTCGTTCGTCAGGATCAACAGCCCTTCCGTGTTGAAATCGAGACGCCCGACCGGATGCAGCCTTCCGAGCGACGGCGGCACGAGTTCGGTCACGAGCGGGCGTTCTTCCGGGTCGGACAAACTCGCCAGATAGCCGCGCGGCTTATTGAGCAGCACGTAAACCTTTTCGCGCGCTTCGAGCAGCGGGTTGATCAGACGCCCGCGCACCTTGATGTGATCCCGCGACGGGTCGGCCTTCGTGCCCGGCTCGGTCACGAGTTTTCCGTTGACCGTCACCTCGCCCGCCGCGATCATCTCTTCCGCATGACGACGCGAAGCCAGCCCCGCCGCCGCGATCAATTTTTGCAGCCTCTCCACCATTTGCTCAAGCCTCGCCGCGCGCCTTACTGCCTGTGAAAAACAAGTTTTCCCAGCCCGATTTGACGCTCGAATATTTTGTTAGTCAAGAACATGCCTTCCAACTCGTCACCCATAGTCGAGAGTTGCATGACCATGAAGCCGCAGTGGTTGGCATGGGGGATAGCCACCCAATATTTGAAGTAGAAGTAGTCGCCCGAAACGTTAATCAATTCGATGAAGGCCGTATCCGTGCGGCTGCGCTCTAAGGTTTGGAAGTGAAGCTCGCCCCCGATTATGTTTTGCCGTCGCCTCAGTTCCAACCTCAACTCATAACTCAGTTTTTCCTTGTACTCGATGTGCCCCGGAATCTCCAAGTCGCAACCCGTCCCGGGCCAGGTACCGACCACGCGTTCGCCTTGTTTCAGATCAACGAGCGCACCGCCCTGACCACGCATTCGCACGTTGGCGGCATAGGCGCTCTCGAAAGCCC
>DASYMM010000095.1:0-12043 GCA_036009085.1 Pyrinomonadaceae bacterium
CCTGAGTTTTCGCTCTCAGGCGGCCTCTGCGCTGTTTCACGCTTGCTTGTGTTTACGGATGGGCGGGCGAGTCTCGCTTTAGGGCAATACCTCGACGTTGACGAAGAAGCGGAAGGCGCCGTCCGACATCACGCCGAGGATGAACTCGACGTTGATGGACTCGTTCGGGAGGAGCGGTTGCCCCAGCGTGACCGTATTCGCCGAGAGCGTAGAGTTGACTCCACCGCCGTTCGGTTGGCTGGGCGGCTGTTCCAGCGTCAGACGTTGGATGGTCGCCGTGCCGCCGCCTGTCAGCGTAGCGACGAAACTGCCTGTGCCGCCGACGACGCGCAGGTCGGCCAAGCCCCCTCCCGGTTGCGTGAGTTCCACGACGCGGAAGCGCAGGCGCGTGACGTTTCCGCCAGTCCGGTTGGTGAACTTGCGCCGGAGCAGCAGCGTGCCGAAGGCGGCGTTCTGCGGGTTCGCCCCTTGAGCGGTACGCACGCGGGCGCACGCGCTGGTGGGCGAACCAACCCCGGTGCACGCAGGATCGACGAACGATCCGTCGAGCGCGAGGTTGCGCTGGACAGGGCTGCCGTTGTTTTCAGGCCCGGGCGCACCGAGCACCGAGCCGGAGGGGTTGCTGCTCGTCGAGACGAGTTCGAAGTCCGTCCCGTTGAAGTCGCCGTCGGTGGGAAGCCCCCGCCTGAGATAGCGGTAAAAGCTGTAGTTGTTGCCCGCGCCGCCCGAGATGGTCGCAATTCCGTTGCCTTCCTTGTAAAGCGCGTTCGGCTCGTCGGCGGGTCCGGCGGCGTCGAGACGATTATCGAGAGTGAGAGTATCGCTGCTGCGGAACAGGGCGACGCCGATGCCGGTTTCGGGGATGTCGGCGGAATAGGTGAGGTTGGGCACGGTGCAGATGGCGCAGCCGGGCTGTTCGTTCGGGTAGCCCGCGAGCGAGTACCCGCTTGAGTTGGCGATCAGGTAGTGACTTCGCGCGGGGATGAATTCGCCGCTCGGGATCACTAGATCGAGCGCGCCGTTCGAGGTGCGAATTCTCCAACCCTGGCTGTCGGTGCCCGCGACGTAGCGGCTCGCGTCGGTGTTGTTATAGAGTTCGATGAACTCGTCCTGCGCGCCGCTCGCGCCGCTGAAGCGGAACTCGGAGATGAGCACGTCGCCGGGGTTGACCGGTAAGCTGGTCACTTCC
Organism: Pyrinomonadaceae bacterium; assembly: GCA_036009085.1. Lineage (GTDB taxonomy): Bacteria > Acidobacteriota > Blastocatellia > Pyrinomonadales > Pyrinomonadaceae > JAIVJZ01. The sequence continues at coordinate 1,190 of DASYMM010000095.1, forward strand.
ATCGAATTGATGAAGCCTGCCCCGTTGGTGCCGCCGAGAACGTAAATTTTGTTGTCGAGTGAGGCGGCGGCCAACCTTTGGCGGAACACGCTAGCCCCTCGGTTCGGCTGCGTCCAGGAGTTCGACGCCGGATCATAGGCTTCGATTCTCGCCAGAGGGGCGAAGCCGCCGCCGAAGATAGCCGCGCCTCTGCCGTTGATGGCGTAGATGGCGTTGGCGAGGACGGCTGCTCCCAGGTAAGCGCGCGGAGTGGGCATCGGGGCAACTTCCGTCCACGTGTTCAAGGCGGGGTCATAGACTTCCACGCGGTTCGTGAATGTCTCGCTGGTGCTGGAGCCGCCGCCGATGGCGTAGAGCTTATTGTCGAGCGCGACGACGGCTGTGCCGTTTCGCGTGATGGCCGTCGAGGCTACGGCCGCCCAAGAGTTCGCCGCCGGGTCGAAGACCTCCACGGTGTTCAAGTCGGTGCCCGCGTTCGTTCCGCCGACGGCATAGATTTTATTGCCGAGCACGGCGGTGGCGAGGTAGGCGCGCGGCGTCTGCATCGGAATGCCTGCCGCCCACGTATTCGTCGCCGGGTCGTAAACCTCGACCGTGTTCAGGCTCGCGCCGTTGGAGCCGCCGAGAGCATAAATTTTCTTGTTGAGCGCGACGGCGGCCAGACCTTGACGCGCTGTTGGCATCGGGGCTGCGGTCGTCCAAGAGTTGGCGTCGGCATTGAAGACTTCCACGGTGTTCAAGTTGCCGCTGCCGTTCCGACCGCCGAGGGCGTAGAGTCTGCTGTTGAGGCTGGCGGCAGCCAATCCCTCGCGCGCGGTGGGCATCGGCGGCGCGAACACCCATTCGGCATTTTGCGGCGCGGCGGCGGCAGCCTGAGCGACGGCGGGCGCAACGCCCTTGCCACGGATTTGTTTGCGCCCGGTCTTTTGCGCGGAAACGTTTGGAATCATCGCGCACGAGAGCGCGAGCAACATCGCGCCGATAAACGCACGGCGCAAGCCTGCGAGGACGGAGAATGTCATTGAAGTAACTCCTTGAGTATGGTTAAAGGCAGCCCGAAGATGTTCAGGCCGACAGGCGTTGTGAGGTTAAACTTTAAGCAGAAACCGCCGGGTTGGCGGGAACTGGTAAAGTCGGTTAACGGAGGTGACGACAAAGGATAGCACGCGCCGTGAAAGTTCGACAAGAATTACGTCCCGGCGGCAGTGTCCTGAATTATTTGAACTCTCAATCTATCCTTTGTCTCCCTTAGTGTCTTCGTGCCTTGGTGGTGAGAGTTCTTAAAAAGCTTTCACCGCCAAGACACCAAGACACAAAGGGAAGACAGATGAAAGCTGAAACCAGGAGACTACCGACCCGGACGGCGCAGCCTAGCCCTTTCCTTCGTTGCCTACGATTCACGATCAACTTTTCTTCCCGCTCGTCCCTCGTCACTTACCACTCGTCACTGTTTCCATGAGGATGACGATGTCGGCGCGTGTGCGTGCGTCTTCGAGGAAGGCGTCGGTGTCGGATTCGATCTTGTTTTCGGTGAGCGTGCGTTCGATTTCGGGCGTGGCCTGTTCGAGCGTCGGCACGATGCGTCCGGGCGATAGGCGGCGGTGGCGCGGGACGAACACGTCTCGGTAGTAGTCCGCGATCTCCTGCGTGGAGATGATGGTGAAGGAGCGGAAACGGAAGTTGAGATAGTTTTCGATCTCGACGCGCTGGCGGACGATCTCGCGCAAGCCCTCGCCCGTGAGTCCGACGCGGGCGAGGCGTTCGTAGAAGGCGGCTTGCGAGGGGAAGCGTTTGACGAGTTCGTTGGTCGCCTTGTCAACGTCGGCGTCCGAAGGCGTGATGGTCGGTAGTTTTCCGGCCTCCTGCGAGATGAGGCGTTGATCAATGAGGAGGTTGAGGACGCGCTGCAAATCTTCGGAGCGCGGCGAGTCGAGCGGCGTGTCGGGTTGCAAGGCCAACTGCCAGAGCAAGTCCGTGTAGGTGATCAACTCGCGGTTATTGATCGTCGCCACCCAACGATCAACCACTTCCTGCGCCTGCGCGGACGGAGTAAGAAGGGTAAAGGTCAGAGGGGAAAGGGCAAAGGCAAGCAGCAAAACGCGCGTTCCCCTGCCAAGCCTGTTCATCGAAACCCTTCCCTGTCGCTTCGTCATCTCCTTTACCCCTTTACCCTTTTCCCTCATGCCTTAAAACGCTTGCCCGAAGCGGAAATGTATTTGTGAGCGGCGGATGCGAATGATCGCGGGGATGCCGTTGGCCTGCGGCAACTCGAACTCCGGCGGGTTGAGCAAAAATCCGTAGTCAATGCCGAGCGCGCCGATGGGCGTGCGCAGGCGCAGGCCGAGGCCGACCGTGTGCGTCCATTCGACGCGCAAGTTTCGCTGGTTCAAACTTTCGTCGGGGCGGCGGTCGTTGCGCCCGAAGATGTCGCCGATGCGGCGGAAGACGTTGCCGCCGTCGTAGAACGGCACGATCTGAAAACTCTTCGTGAGCGGCACGCGCGCCTCGAAATTGGCGACGGCCATCGCGTTGCCGCCGATGGGCACGGTGAACGGGTTGAGCGTGACGGGGTCGCCGCTCGTGTTGCGGAAGATGCCGCCCATGCAGGTGTTGCCGTTGTTGGTCTGCGTGTCGAGGGTGGTGCCGGTCGGGCAGATGGAGACGCGCGGCCCCGCCTCCTCGAAGCCGAAGCCGCGCAGGGTGGTCGAGCCGCCGGTGAAGAATCTTTCGCTGATCGGGAGCGTGAGGTCTACGTCGTCAATTACGCCGTCGCCGTTGCGGTCGGTCGGGTTGAAGAGTTGAGCGATGCCGAGGTTGAGGTTGACGGCGAAGACCGTGCCGCGCACGCTCTGCGTCAGGCCGCCTAAGAGACCGGGGGCACGCTCGCCCCTGATCAGCGCGGTGTCGGGGCCGCCGCCGAAGCGGAAATAGCGACGATAGGTGGCGAGCAGTTTGGTGAAAGAGAGATTGCCGCCGAGTTGTTTGATCGCCACGGCGTAGTCAACGGTCAGGAACTCGCCGCGTGAAGGATCGAACTGGCGGTCGCGCGTGTCGCGCGCGAGCGTTGCGCCGAAGCGCGAGAGACGCACGGCCTTGTCGGGTCGGAGGATGGGCGCGACGAGGAGGCTCTCGATGTTGAAGAGGCGCACGTCCTCGTAGTTGTAGCGCAGGAAGAGAATCGTGCGCGAGCGTTGTTGGAGGACGCGCTGCGTTTCGATGTTGAAGGTGAAGCGGTTGATGCTCGGCTCGCCCACTGACTCGCCGAACTCGTTTATCGGTTGGCCTTCCTCGTCGAGACGTTGGACGATGCCGAAGTTGCCGCGATCAATCGTCGAGCGGAAGAAGCGCGTGACGTTCACGTCGCGCTGGTATTGCGCGGAGATGGTCAGGGGCGAGAATCTCTGCCGCGCGTAGGTGCGGAAACGCGGGTCGAAATATTCGAGACGGAAGAGTTGCTGGCGGCGACTGGCGCGCGTGCGCAGTGCGCCCTGCCGCAACTGGCCGAAGAGGTTATTGTTGCGTAGTTCAAAGAGGCCGAGCGGTCCGCTGTCGGTCGAGTAGCCGCCGCCGTAGTCCATGCGGCGCGGCTTGAGTTCTTCGAGGTCGATGATCACGTCGCGGCGTTTGAACCCGGCAGCCGTTTCGCCCGCCGCTTCGGTGCGGATGATGACCTGCCGGAAAGCGTTCGTCTCGTAGAGCACGCGCTCGGCTTCGGCGAGACGGTCGGAGCGCAAGACCTCGCCTTCCCTGAGCGGGATGGCTTCGAGGATGGCCTCGCGTTTGGTACGCATCACGGCGTCGGGCGTGGTGCCTTCGTTGCCGTTGATGATGATGCGATTGATGAAGACCTTGCCGCCTTCGGTGATGTTATAGACGAGGCGCACCTGTTCGTCTTCGCCGCGCTTCGGGAGTTCGATGATGTCCACGCGCACTTCTGCGTCAATGTAGCCGTTGCGCGCGTAGAGGTTGCGTAGGCGTTCGCCGTCGGCGCGGGCGAGCGTGCGCGCAAAGGGCGCGGCGACGATGGTGCAGGGTTCGCTGCGGAAGTTGGCGGAGCGGCACGGCTCCTGTCGCAGACGCTCGGTTGTGTAGAGTTGGTTGCCGCGCATCTCGATGCCTGCGACGCGCGTGAGCGGCCCTTCGGTGACGGCGAACGTGATGATCAAATCCTCGCTATCAATCGCCACGCCCTGCCGGACTTCAACCGCCGCTTTGCGATAACCGAGATCATGCATGCGAGCTTCAACCGTCCGCTGATCGCGCTGCAACAACTCGCGGCTCGTGTAGCCGCGCCGCGAGCCGAGGAACGGGATGAAGCCGAGGATGCCGCTCGCGGGTTCGGAGCGGAGTTCTTCGGCGAGGTCGTCGTAGGTCAACTTCTCCGTGCCTTCGATGCGAATTTCCGAGAGACGGAAGCGACGCCCCTGCTCGACCGTGTAGTTGATGTTGACGGTGCGACCGCTCAACTCGCGCGCGTTCAAATTGTCGCACATGCCTGCCGCGACCGGCGGGGCGACGTTCGCCTGCGCGAGCGGGTCGGACGTGACGATGTTCGGGTTCGCCGTCGTCGCCGGAGTCGCGGCGGGCGCGGCCGGATTCGCTGGCGTAACGGTGTTCGCGTTGGCGGCGTCGGTCGTCGTTGGCGGAGCGGGTGGCGCGGGGCGGTCAACGGCGCAGGTCGAGGTCACGTCGGCGAAGAAGTAGCCCTGCTCTTGCAGGTGATTCTTCAGCCGCCGCTCGCCTTCCGTGATGGCCGCTTGATCGATGCTGCCTTCGCGCTCGACCGGCAATAATTCCTGCCGCTTCTTCTCGCCGACTTCAAAGCCCGTCACCTCGACGTTGACGCGTGGGCCGACGCCGCCCGTGAGAGTCACGGTCATCGTGTTGCGCGTCGAATCAATGATCGTCTGCGGGTCTGCGAGTTGCGGCGCGAGATAGCCGAGTTCCATGATCGCGCGGCGGATGCGGCCGAGGTCTTCGCCGAGCGCGGTGCGCGTGAAGGGAGCGTTCGGCGCGAGTTTGAGCGCGGGGCGAATGGTGGCCGCGTCGAAGCCTGTGATGTTGATGTTGAACGCCTCGACGCGCGCCTGCTCGCCGGGGTTGACCGTGTAGCCGACGATTGCGCCCGTGCCCGCCGCGTCGAGCGTGCGCGTGAAAGTCACGTCGGCGCGGAAGAAGCCACGGTCGCGCAGGTAAACCTGTATGGTGTCGGCTCCGGCGCGCAGGGCTGGATCGGAGACGCGCGCGCCGGGGTCGAGCAGGTTGAGACGCGCGCGCAACTCGTCGGCGGTGATGGGCGCGCCCTCCGGCAACACGCCGACAAGGTCGAGCCGCACGTCCGTCACGCGCACCTGCGGCCTGACGACGAAGCGCAGGCGGACGGGCACGGCCTCGCCCCCAATCCCCGGCGCGCTCGGCACCTCGGACGCTTCGACGCGCGCATTCTCCACGCGCCCCGAATCGAACAACGCCTGCAAAGACTCGCGCACGCGCACGGCGGAGAAAGGCGTGTTCGGCGCAACCGACAGGAGCGTCCGCAACTCCGCCTCGCCCGTCGCGCTGCGCTGCGCCCCTTCATAGACCACTTCCACGGAAGCGATGGTGCGCCCCTCAAAACGGCTCAAGTCCGTCACGCCCTCGACGGCGGCGACGGCAGCAGCAGCAACACCAACAGCGGGCGCACCGCTCACACGCGCGCCGCACGCGACGAGCAAAATAATGACGAGAATGAGACGACGAGAAAGCACGTTTAGCAATTAGCGATCAGCGGTCAGCCATCAGCTTTGAAGTCGGCCACAAGCCGACGGCTGACGCCTGATAGCTCCAAGTTCAAAATCTCTTCCTGAAGCGAATCTCAAAACTGAAATTGTCGCGCGACGAACGCAGCGTGTTGGTCGCGCCCTGTTCGTACTGCGCGATGAACGAGAGACGGTCGGAGACGCGGTATTCGAGCGCGAGCACCTGATTCTGATCCGTCGTGACGTTGGTTGAATAAGTCAGGCTCAGGTTGCGATTGATCTGCCGCCCGACCGTGAGCCGCGCCGTCGGCGACGCCCCGCCGCGCCCCGCGATGAGCGGATCGATCTCGAAGCGATTCAAGCCGAACAATTTGTCGGTCGCTTTCTGCACGGGGTTGTTGATGAGCGTGTCGGTCAACAAACTCGTCGCCGTGCCGAAGCCTGTCTGCGCGAGCGTCGCGCCGCCTTCTTCGCTGCGGTTCAGGTCGCCCGTCGTAATCAGCGCGACGACATCGGATTGCGGGAGCGCGGGGTCGCTTCTGACCACGGCGGTCGGCGAAGAGAGCGGCCCCGTCAGGCCGACGATGACGCGATAGCCTTTGATCTCGGATTCGGCCTGAATGTTCAGAATCGGATCGGCGTTGGCGCGGGCGGGCAGATCGATGTAGGCGCGCGTCAACTCGTAACGGTCGTTGCGGAAATTGAGCGTGCCGCGCGCCACGGTGATGCGCCCGCCGATAAGAGGCTCTTCCGCCGTGCCGCGAATCTGCAAGTTGACCGAGCCGACGAGGTCGGCCAGATTATTTCTGACGACGAGCGCGTCGCGCCCTTCGACGCGCAGGTCGAGTCCGAGATTCGCGGCGAATCCGCCCTCGCCGCCGTCGCCCCCGCCGCTCTCGCTGATGGTGGCTTCGCGGCGTCCGTTGATGAAGTCCGCGAGTTCGATGTCTTCCGTGTATTCGGCGCGGCGCAAGAGGACTGTGCCGGAGAGAATCTGCGTCTGGGTGCGGCCTTGCAGGATGAGATTGGCGTCGGCGGTGGCGCGGATGTCCTGCGGCAGCGGTATGGTGACGTTCTCGGCGCGCACGTTGAAGCGGAAATCCGTGGGCGTGAAACCGGCCAAGAGCGCGCCGCCGGAGACGTTCACGCGCCCGCCGCCGAGCGTGCCCGTCAGAGAATCTATCTGCGCGCGGTCGGCCGTGAAGCGCACGCTCCCGTTGATGTTCTGCACGGTCAGTCGTTGATCGGTCAGGAGCGTCGAGAAGGACGCGCCCGCGACAGACGCCGTGCCGGTCAGGAGCGGGTCTTCAAACGTCCCGGCGACGCGCACTTCGAGCCGCGACGTGCCCGCGAGGAAGATGTCCGGCGAGATGCCGTTCAGGACGCGCAGGTTGAGATCGCCGACGATGGTGAAATTCTGACGGCCGCCCGCGCCGAGCGCAGCCGAGCCGCCGAAGACGACGTTCGTTCCCGGCCCCGTGAACTGCGTCTTGTCGAAGACGATCTCGTTCGGCGAAAACTGGACGATGAGCGGGTCGGCGGCTGCGAGTTGCACGTCGGCGATCTGCAAGACGAGTTGCGAGAACTGCGCCGTGCCGCGCAGTGTGTTGAAGGAGAAGGCGCGCTCGCCCTCTTCGTTTTCGCCGAAGAGTTTGCCGCTCGCCTTGAGCGTGCCCGTCGCGCGCCCCGTCACGCGCACGTTCGAGTTGGGCAGGAGCGTGGCGAAGAGTTGCGTCAAATCCTGATTCGTCAAACTCGTCTCAATCGTCGTGTTCAAATCCTCGTTGCTCAAATCGACGACGGCGTTCACCACCTGCGGCTGGCCGAGGATGCCGGTGGTGAGTTGCAGAGTGAACTTCTGATTTTCGGTGCGACCGACGATGGCGAGCGTGCCCGCGCTCTGCCCGTTCAACATCACTTCGCGCCCCTCGCCGTTGATCTGCACGTCGTAGGTGCGCGGGTCGCCGAAGTTGCCTTTGGCCGTGGCGGTGAAATCAGCCGTGCCGGAGACGGGCGGCGCAGCCCCGCCCGAAAGCCCCGCGAGCGCGGCGAGGCTCACGCCCGCTCCTTGCGCTTGCAGATCGAACGCCTGCGTCTCCGTGTCGAACGTGCCTTTGGCCGTGACGCGCCCGGCGCGGAAACGCGCGTCGAGGTTTTCGAGATTGATGGTCGTGCCGCTGAAAGTCGCTTTCGCAACTATCTCGTCAAACGGTTCGCCGTTGATGCTGCCCGGCCCCGAACGTATGTCAGCGTTGCCGCTCAGAGCGTTCGGCAGACCGCGCACGCTGACGCGCCCCGAAGTGGGGCCGACCGTGGCGAGTTGCGAACTGAAACTCGCCTGCTTCGAGGTCGGCAGCGCGGCGAGCAGACTTCCAATGTTGATGCGTTCGAGCGTCGCTTCGAGCGTGCCGTCGCTTGAGCCGTCGAGCGGGTAGGTGAGCGCAAACTGCGCGTTGCCGCCGTCGCGTTGCGTGAGGCGTCCGTCCGGCACGCGCACGGCGTTCGGCGTTGATTCGATAGACGCGGCGAGCGAGCCGAGATCGTGCCCGTTAACGAGGAGCGTGGCGAGCGAGGCGCGACCGTTGACGAGCGGCGCTTTGAGGCTGCCGCGAATCGTGCCGTCGAAGTCGAGACGACCGGCGAGGCCGACGCCGTAATCCGTGAGGCTCTCTTCGAGCGTCGGGATCAAATTCGATGCGACGAGCACGCGTTGGAGTTCCGCCGCGTCAGTCGAAGCGAGATTAACTTGCAGGTTCGAGTCGTCTTTGAACGAAAACTCACCCGTAGCACGCAACTCGCTCGCGCCCGTGCGCAGGTTCGCGCGTTCGAGTTGAAACTGCCCGCTCGTCGCGCGCACGTCGAGTTCGCCCGTGAGCGGCGTGCGCCCGTTCGCGTCGTTGCCCGTCTCGCCCGTGAACTGCGCGTTGAGCGTGCCGCTCGCGGCTTCAAAGTTCGTCCCCGGCATCGTGAGATTGACCGTGCCCGTCGCCGCGCCCGCAATCGGCACGGCGCGCTCGGTCAACACGGCGAGCAGGCCGCCCACATCCAGACCCTCGAACTGAGCGTTGACGCGCGAAGTGCCATTGAGCCGCGTGCTGATCACGGCGTTGCCGTTCGCGCGACCGTTCAGGGCTTCGGCTGTGAAATTGTTGAGTTGGATTTCGCTCTCCGTCGCCACGACCGCGCTGCGCGCCGAGCCGAGCGCGATGTCGCCGAGCACGCCGCCGCCGAGACTCAAATCCGCGCTCGCGCGATAACGTCCCGAAGGCTCTAGGACGAACGCGGGGCGCGCGAGTTTGACGTTGTCCGCGCGCCCGTTCGTTGCGCCCGTCTTCGCGTCGCCCGTGTTGAAGGCGACCGTGCCGACGTTGATGTCGCCCGAAGACCCCTGGACGCGCCCGCCGTCTTGAATGGCGAGACGCACGCCCGCGATGTTGATCTCGCCGAGCGTGGCGACCTCCGACACGATGCCGCGCACGACGATGCTGCGCGCGACGACGTTCGTTAAGCCGTTCTCCCCCTTCGCCGTGATGCCGCTCGCGTTGATGCCGCCGACGCGCGTGTCCGAGGTCGTCAGCGTGCCGACGCTCACTGTCGCCGCCGAGCCTTCAAAAGTTTTGCCGTCTTCGGAGGCGTTGAAGCGCACACCTGATGCTTGCGCGCCCGCGACCTGCGTGCCGTAGGTTTTGATATTGCCCGCCGCCAGACGCGGGACGCGGCCCGTGATGCGACCGTCGCGATACTCGGCTTCGGCGTCGCTCAGGATCAAGTTGGCGATGGAAGTTTGGCCGGAACGCGCGGCGGCGGCGCGGAGTTCGCCGAGGAAACGGAAGTCGCTGCCCGTGCCCATCACGCCGCCGCGAACCTGTATCAGATTCAAGTTGAACGCGCCCACCGTGAGCATCTCGGCCACGGCGCGGCCTTGCGCTTCGTAGTTCTCCAAGCCCTGCGCCGTGCCGCGCGCCGTCGCGTTCAAACCCTTCAAGCGAATGTTTCCGGCGGCGAGCGCGTCCGATTGAATCTGGCCGTCAACTTGAAACTTGTCGCCCTCGCCGGCGACCGTGCCTTCAAACTTGCCCGCGCCGCGCAAGGGCGTCGCCGTCTGCAAAGTGTTTGAAACTTGCGTCAGATCGACGGTCGAAGCGATCTTCATCTGGTAGCGGAGATTGCGCCAATCGTCCATCGTGCCTTCGAGTCGGGCTTCGGCGACGGGCGACTTGAGCCTCAACTCCTGTATCTCGGCGCGCGTCTGGTTCACGCGCGCGCGGGCTTCGATGTCAATCTTATCTATCGGCTTGCCGTCGTAAACGAAGGTCGAATCGGAGAGCGCGACGAAGACACGGTTCATGCGGCTCTCGGCGGGCGCGTTCAAGTCGTCCGGCTCGATGGTGGCGCGCAAGTTTCGCGCTTCGCCCGACAACTCGTGCCGCTCGTCGCCGTAATGCACGACGCCGTTGCGAAGTTCGATCTTAGCGGTCGAATATGAAAAGTTGATGCGCTGATTTTCGGCGGGCGGGGGCAGACGTATGTTGCGGAAGTTCGACAAGCCCGCTTCGTCAAACTTGACCCACGCTTCGAGTCCTTCGATCTGCAATGATTCGAGATTGATGTTGCGGCGCAGGTTGAGCGCGTACATGTCTTCGATGCGGACGGTGGCAAGGATGCGCTCGACGTGGCCGAGCTTCTCGTTCGTCGTCCCGTCGTAAAGCTCGACTCCCTGCATCTCGACCGTGCGCGGCCCGAACTTCGTGTGAAATTCCTTGATCTCCGCGCGGATGTTGTACTCGCGCAGCGTGTTCACGATCTGCCGCGCGATCAGATCATCCACGCGCCCCGTGCGATAGAGAAGAAACGCGACGATGACGAGCAGGGCGACGAGGGCGACGACGGCAACCGCCGTGATCGTCGCGTTGCGCCGGTTGATATAGCGCCGCCAACGCCGACGCTCGGCGGGCGTCGAAACGGCGGCGGGCGCAGGTTCGCCGTCGCCCGCGTCAGCAGCGACAGGCGCTACGCCTTCGTCGCTTTCGGGCGGCGCGGGCGCAGGCTCGTTTGTGTCAGGTGATAACCCGGTGGAACGTTCGTCCCTGTCGTCAACAGGCATATGGCATTGCAG